>NZ_JBEPBM010000024.1:0-123504 GCF_040299205.1 Streptomyces sp. NPDC000983
CGTGCTTCCACGCCCACGCGTAGCGCAGTTCCGAATAGAGCAGGGGCGGGGTGGCGTGGATGACGGCGATCAGGACCAGCGTGTACAGCGCGAAGTAGGAGTGAGGACCTCGCGGGCCAGCTTCGCCGTCTCGGTCGGCGTCTTGCCGACCTTGACGCCGGCGGCCTCCAGGGCCTCCTTCTTCGCCTGGGCCGTGCCGGAGGAGCCGGAGACGATGGCGCCGGCGTGGCCCATGGTCTTGCCCTCGGGCGCGGTGAAGCCCGCGACGTAGCCGACGACCGGCTTGGTCACGTTCTTCGCGATGAAGTCCGCGGCCCGCTCCTCGGCGTCGCCGCCGATCTCACCGATCATCACGATCAGGTCGGTGTCGGGGTCGGCCTCGAACGCGGCGAGCGCGTCGATGTGCGTGGTGCCGATGATCGGGTCACCACCGATGCCGACGGCGGTGGAGAAGCCGATGTCACGCAGCTCGTACATCATCTGGTACGTCAGCGTGCCGGACTTCGAGACCAGACCGATGCGGCCCGGCTTGGTGATGTCGCCCGGGATGATGCCGACGTTCGACTGGCCCGGGGTGATGATGCCGGGGCAGTTCGGGCCGATGATCCGGGTCTTGTTGCCCTTCTTGCCGGCGTACGCCCAGAAGGCGGCCGTGTCGTGCACGGCGATGCCCTCGGTGATCACGACGGCCAGGGGGATCTCGGCGTCGATGGCCTCGACGACGGCGTCCTTGGTGAACTTCTCCGGCACGAAGATGACGGAGACGTTGGCGCCGGTCTTCTCGATGGCCTCGGCGACCGTCCCGAAGACGGGTACCTCGGTGCCGTCGAAGTCCACGGTGGTGCCCGCCTTGCGCGGGTTCACGCCGCCCACGACCTCGGTGCCGTCACCCAGCATGAGCTTGGTGTGCTTCATGCCGGTGGCGCCGGTCATGCCCTGGACGATGACCTTGCTGTCCTTGTTGAGCCAGATAGCCATGGTGTGTTCTGTCCTCGTCCTGAGTGCTTACTTTGCGGCGTGGGCCAGCTCGGCGGCCTTGTCGGCCGCGCCGTCCATCGTGTCGACGCGCTGCACCAGCGGGTGGTTGGCGTCCGTGAGGATCTGGCGGCCCAGCTCGGCGTTGTTGCCGTCGAGGCGGACGACCAGCGGCTTGGAGACGTTCTCGCCGCGGTCCTCAAGGAGCTGCAGGGCCTGGACGATGCCGTTGGCGACCTCGTCACAGGCGGTGATGCCACCGAAGACGTTGACGAAGACGGACTTGACGTCCGGGTCGCCGAGGATGATCTCAAGACCGTTGGCCATGACCTGGGCGGAGGCGCCGCCGCCGATGTCCAGGAAGTTGGCCGGCTTGACGTCGCCGTGGTTCTCACCGGCGTACGCGACGACGTCCAGGGTGCTCATGACGAGACCCGCGCCGTTGCCGATGATGCCGACCTCGCCGTCGAGCTTGACGTAGTTGAGGCCCTTCGCCTTGGCCGCGGCCTCGAGCGGGTTGGCCGCGTCCTTGTCGTGCAGCTCCTCGTACTCGGGGTGGCGGAACTCGGCGTTCTCGTCGAGCGACACCTTGCCGTCGAGGGCGATGACCTCGCCGGAGGCGACCTTCGCCAGCGGGTTGACCTCGACGAGGAGGGCGTCCGACTTGATGAAGGTGTCCCAGAGCTTGATCAGGACGTTGACGACCTTGTCCGCGACCTCGGCCGGGAACTTGGCGGCCTCGACGATCTCGCGGGCCTTGGCCTCGTCCACACCGTCGATCGCGTCGATCGGCGTCTTGGCGACGGCCTCCGGACGGGTGGCCGCCACCTCCTCGATCTCCATGCCGCCCTCGACGGAGGCGATGGAGAGGAAGGTGCGGTTGGCACGGTCGAGGAGGAAGGAGACGTAGTACTCCTCCAGGATCTCCGGGGCCGTCTCGGCGATCATCACCTTGTGGACCGTGTGGCCCTTGATGTCCATGCCGAGGATGTTGGTGGCGTGCTCGACGGCCTCGTCCACCGTGGCGGCGAGCTTCACGCCACCGGCCTTGCCGCGGCCGCCGACCTTCACCTGGGCCTTGACGACGGACTTGCCACCGAGACGCTCGGTGGCTGCGCGGGCCGCCTCAGGCGTGTCGATGACTTCACCGGCCAGCACCGGTACATCGTGCTTGGCGAAGAGGTCCCTCGCCTGGTACTCGAACAGGTCCACGCGCTTCCGTCCCTATCAGTGATCTCGCGGTTCGTTGGATGCGTGGGCGTGCCGCGAAGGGCAACGTGACGTCCGCTGTCACAAGGGAGGCGCACACGGTGTCCGAGCGCGCGGCATGTCCGTCTCGCAGGTTATCGCTGCTTGCGGAGGGCCCCTAAATCGAGGGTCACACCTGAGCGGTGATACCTGTCACATGATGTCGCGCTCACTGGCACCGGGTGCCGTCGGTGAGCGGCCTCACCGGGTCGGAGCTGTCCGGGTGAGGCCGCCTGAACAGCACGAAGGCGCACGAATGCACGCGCCCGGGGGGTCCGGCGGGGCGGTCCCCACCCCCCCTGGGGACCGCCCCGCCGGGGCGTGCGACCGCTCCCGGACGAAGTCCGGGGGCTTTCGCCCGTCCGGGTCCCTCCGGAGCGGGGAGCGGAGCCTGCGCACGGAGCCGGGGCTCGGTGGGCCGGGGCCTCAGACCGGGGCGGGGAGCGGAGCCTGCGCACGGAGCCGGGGCTCGGTGGGCGGGGGCCTCAGACCGGGTCGGGGACCGGTATCGGCCGCTTCTCGATCGCGGCCGCCATCACCTCCGGGAACAGGTCCGGCGTACAGGCGAACGCCGGGGCGCCCAGCGCGGCGAGCGCGGCCGCGTGCTCCCTGTCGTACGCCGGGGCGCCTTCGTCGGAGAGGGCGAGGAGCGCCACGAACTGCACTCCGGACGCCTTCATCGCGGCGACCCGCTTCAGCATCTCGTCGCGGATGCCCCCTTCGTAGAGGTCGCTGATCAGGACGACGACCGTCTCGGCGGGCCGGGTGATCTGGGACTGGCAGTACGCGAGGGCGCGGTTGATGTCGGTGCCGCCGCCGAGCTGGGTGCCGAACAGGACGTCGACCGGGTCGTCGAGCTGATCGGTGAGGTCGACGACCGCCGTGTCGAAGACCACCAGCCGGGTGTCGATCGACCGCATGGACGCCAGCACCGCCCCGAACACCGACGCGTACACCACCGAGGCGGCCATCGACCCCGACTGGTCGATGCAGAGGACGACGTCCTTCTTCACCGACCGGGAGGCCCGCCCGTAGCCGATGAGCCGCTCGGGCACGATCGTCCGGTGCTCCGGCAGATAGTGCTTGAGGTTGGCGGCGATCGTGCGGTTCCAGTCGATGTCGTGGTGGCGCGGCCGGTTGACGCGCGCGCTGCGGTCCAGGGCGCCGGTGAGGGTGGCGCGGGTGCGGGTGGCCAGCCGCTTCTCCAGGTCCTCGACGACCTTGCGCACGACGGCCCGGGCCGTCTCCTTCGTCGTCTCGGGCATGGCCTTGTTGAGGGAGAGGAGGGTGCCGACGAGGTGGACGTCGGCCTCGACCGCCTCCAGCATCTCCGGTTCCAGCAGCAGCGTGGACAGGCCGAGCCGGTCGATGGCGTCGCGCTGCATGACCTGGACGACGGAGGAGGGGAAGTAGGTGCGGATGTCGCCGAGCCAGCGGGCCACGGCCGGCGCGGACGCCCCGAGCCCCGCCGAGCGGTCCTTCCCCGTCTGCGGCCGGTCGCCCTTGCCGTACAGCGAGGCGAGGGCGCCGTCCATCGCGGCGTCCCGCCCGGACAGGGCGCATCCGGTGCCGTCGGCGGAGTCCCCGCCGAGCACGAGCCGCCAGCGGCGCAGCCGCTCCCGCGCCGGGTCCGCCTGCTCGGGGACGGCCCCGGCGGTCGCTCCGGTGGTCGTTCCGCTGCTTGTTCCGGTGGTCATCCGCGTGTCCCTCCGCCGAGGCGTTCCCACAGCGGGACGACGAGGACCGTCGTCCCGGGCCGGTGTTCGGTCCGCGGGCGCGGGCCCTGCTCCCGTCCCGCCGTGTCCGCCGTCCGCGCCCGCTCACCGGGCTTCCTGAGCCGGTCGGCCGTCATCGCGCCACCCCCACCAGATCGTTGTCGTCCGTGCCCGTTCCCGTTCCCGCGTCCAGGCCCAGCAGCAGCCGCACCACCGGCAGCACCGCGTCCGCCCGCGCCGGGTCCGGATCGGCCCCGAACCTGGGCACCGCGGAGCCCGCGGCCGTCGCTCCGGCCCGCTGCCCGGGTCCCCGCCGCACCAGCTCGCCGAGGGTTCTGCGCACGCCCGGCTCGTACGCGGAGAACGTGCGCCGCAGCAGCGGCAGTACGTCGGTGAAGGCGTCCGCGGGAACCCCGGTCAGCCAGGAGTCGACCAGTCCGAGCAGGCGCTCGTCGTGCACGAGGAGCATCCCGCCGCCCGAGCCGCCGCCGACGAAGCCCTCGATCCAGGCGGCCGCGTCGCCCGGCGGTGTACCCGGCGACAGCACGAGCCCCATCAGCCGCGCCGCCTCGTCCTGCGCCAGCTCCCCCTCGTCCAGCAGCAGCCGTACGGCTCGGCCGCGGATCACGCCCGGCACGGTGTCCCGCACCGACAGCACCCGGAGCACCGCCTGCCAGCGGGCGCGCAGATCACCGTGTCCGGCCGTCGGCAGGTCGCCGAGCAGGCCCACCGCGCCGTGCACCGCGTCCACATGGCGCCGGGTCTCCTCGGCGGCCTCCGCGTCGAGCTGGGCGCAGGCCGGGGGCAGCCCGACGAAGATCCGCTCGGCGAGGCCGGCGGCGACCTCCGCGAGCGCCCCGGTGTCCGTGCCGCGCACATCGCCGTAGCGCAGGGAGCGGACCAGCGCCGGGAGGGCCTGGGCGAGGTGGCCGACGTCCGAGTCGAGCGCGGCCCGGTCGGCGAGGACGCGCATGACCGTGGGCAGCGCGTCCGGCAGTTCGGCCAGCAGACACCGCTCGGCGAGGGCGGTGACGTCGGCGAGGGCCTGCGCGGAGACCGCCTCCGCCTCGGCCTTGCCGGTGGCGGCGGCGAGCACGGTCGTGCCCCACACGCCGGCCTCGGCGATCCGCACGGACAGCTCGGGCTCCCAGCGCAGCCGCCAGGTCTCCCGGAAGGTGCCCGTGCTGCCCCGCGAGGCGGCCGGCTCCCCCCACGGCACGTCCAGCAGCCGCAGCCGGTGCAGCAGGCGGCTGCGCGCGGCGTCGGTCTCCTTGCGCAGGTCCAGCTCCAGTTCGCGTTCCAGCGCCTCCGGGCGGAGCCGCAGTCGGCGCTGGATCCGGTCGAGGTCCCGCTGCAACGGCACGGCGGGCGCGTCCGGCGGCACCTCGCCGAGCACGTCGCCCACCACCAGCCGGTCGTGGATCAGCGCCATCGGCACGTCCGAGCCGTCGCACATCACCGCCCGTACGGCGTCGCCGGTCTCGCTCAGGCCGGGCAGCGGGCGGCCGCGCATCACCGCGAGGGTCTCGGCCAGCCGGACCGCCTCGATGACATGGGCGGAGGACACGATGCGGTCCTCCTCCCGCAGCAGGCCCGCCACCTTGGTCAGCCATCGCTCGACCGGCCGGTCGGGCGCGCCGAACAGATGCCCGTACCAGCCGGGCGAGTCGATGCCCGCGCCGTAGCCGCCGGCCCGTGCGAGCCTGCGGTTCGTCCAGGGCACCCAGGTCATGTCCGCCTTGACCTTGGGCAGCCCCTTCAGGCGGGCCCGGTCGGCGGCGACGGTGGTCCGCTCGCCGAGCGCGGGTACGTGCCAGGCCCCGCACACGACGGCGACGTCGGCGCCGAACTCCTTCTGCGCCGCCCGCAGTTGGAGGCGCATATGGGCCTCGCGCACCAGGTCCCGGTCGTGTCCGCCGCTGCCGTACACCTCCCGCAGCGCTCCCATGGCCTCGGCGAGCACGGCGAAGGGGGCGAGCGGGTCGCCGTCGCCGGTTCCGCGGTGCTCGACGACGTCCTCCCACCAGCGCTCGGGGTCGTCGTGTCCGGCGGTCTCGGCGAGCACGGCGAGGGGGTCGACCCGAACGTCGGGACGGGGCCCGGCGGGGTCGGGGTCCCGCCCGGGCGCGGGGTCGTGGGCAGGCTCTTGGCCGGCGCCCCCCTCCTCGCCCTTCGCGTCCTCGTCCTTCGCGCCTTCGGCGGTCGCCTCCTTCTCCCAGGCCAGGGTGTGCGTGGCCGGCAGGTCGATGAAGCGGGCCGGTACCCCGTGGTCCAGGGCCCAGCGGATCGCGACCCACTCCGGGGAGAACTCGGCCAGCGGCCAGAACGCCGAGCGGCCGGGCTCGTCCACGGCGTGGGCGAGCAGGGCGACCGGCGGGCGCATCCGCTCGTCGGCGCACAGCGGGATCAGCGCGTCCGCCTCCGGCGGTCCCTCGATCAGCACGATCCGGGGCCGGGCGGCGTCCAGTGCCGCCCGGACCGCCCGCGCCGACCCGGGCCCGTGGTGCCGCACACCGAGCAGCAGCGGTCCGCCCGCGGCCCGGTCAGCTTCCCTCGTCACACCGTCCCCCTCGCCCGGCCGACCGGCCGGTGCCGTCCTCGTGTGTCCGGTCCCCCTGGTGCGCGTGTGCGGTCATGCGCTCACCTCGCGGCAGGCGCGGTAGAAGTCGGTCCAGCCGTCGCGCTCGCGCACGACCGCCTCCAGGTACTCCTGCCAGACCACCCGGTCGGCCGCGGGGTCGCGGACCACGGCGCCGAGGATGCCCGCGGCGACGTCGGCGGGGCGCAGCACGCCGTCCCCGAAGTGGGCGGCCAGCGCGAGCCCGCCGGTGACGACGGAGATGGCCTCGGCGGTGGACAGGGTGCCGCTCGGCGACTTCACCTTGGTGCGTCCGTCGGAGGTCAGCCCGTCGCGCAGCTCGCGGAAGACGGTCACCACCCGGCGGATCTCGTCGACGCCCTCGGGCACGGCGGGCAGGTCCAGGGAGCGGCCGATCTGGTCGACGCGCCGGGAGACGATGTCGACCTCGGCCTCGACGCTCTCCGGCAGCGGCAGCACGACCGTGTTGAAGCGGCGGCGCAGGGCGCTGGACAGGTCGTTGACCCCGCGGTCGCGGTCGTTGGCGGTGGCGATGAGGTTGAAGCCGCGGACGGCCTGCACCTCCTGGCCGAGTTCCGGGATCGGCAGGGTCTTCTCGGAGAGGATCGTGATCAGCGTGTCCTGGACGTCGGCCGGGATCCGGGTCAGTTCCTCGACCCGGGCCGTCATGCCCTCCGCCATGGCCCGCATGACGGGGCTCGGCACCAGGGCGTCCCGGCTGGGGCCGTTGGCCAGCAGCTGCGCGTAGTTCCAGCCGTACCGGATCGCCTCCTCCGGGGTGCCGGCGGTGCCCTGCACCAGGAGGGTCGAGTCGCCGCTGACCGCGGCCGCCAGATGCTCGGACACCCAGGTCTTCGCGGTGCCGGGCACGCCGAGCAGGAGCAGGGCGCGGTCGGTGGCGAGGGTGGTGACGGCGACCTCGACGATGCGGCGCGGGCCGACGTACTTCGGGGTGATCACGGTGCCGTCCGGCAGCGTGCCGCCCTGCAGATAGGTCGCCACGGCCCACGGCGACAGCTTCCAGCGGGCCGGGCGCGGCCGGTCGTCCTGCGCGGCGAGCGCGGACAGTTCGGCCGCGAAGGCGTCCTCGGCGTGCGGTCGCAACGACTCCGCCGGTGCGTTCTCACGGGTCTTCTCGGACGTCGGTGCAACGGACACGGTCATGGCTAAGTCCCCCTCCAGCTCGGCCGGTTCGGATCTGGCACCAACGGTGCACCACGCCACTGACAATCGGCCCTGACCTGCGCAGATGTTCCGTCGAGGGCGATTGTCAGTGGTGGGATCTACCTTCGGAGACATGACTCAGCAGGGGGTGCGCTGGAGCGCGGAACAGGTGCTGGCACTGGCGCCTGACGCCGCGTCACGCAAGGCGGGCGGCAAACTCGGCGCGGCGGGGCCGTGGTCCGAGGCGGGCAGTTCCGACGAGGGGACGGTGTGGGGGCTGTGCAAGGGCAGTGGCGGCAAGCCGTATCAGACGGTCGTCGACGTCGCGGACGTGGCCGGTCCCGCGTACAAGTGCAGTTGTCCGAGCCGGAAGTTCCCGTGCAAGCACGCGCTCGGGTTGCTGTTGCTGTGGTCGGGCGGGGACTCGGCGGTGCCGTCGGGGAAGCCGCCGGGCTGGGCCGAGGAGTGGATCGAGGGGAGGAAGCAGCGCGCGGAGCGGAAGCGGGCGGACGGCGGGTCCGGGTCCGGTTCCGTCGATCCGGAGGCGGCCCGGAAGCGGGCCGAGCGCCGGGCGGAGAAGGTCACCGCGGGGGCGGTGGAGCTGGAGCAGCGGCTGACGGATCTACTGCGCGGCGGTCTGGCCGGCGCCGAGCAGGCGGGGTACGGGCTGTGGGAGGAGACCGCGGCCCGGATGGTGGACGCGCAGGCCGGGGGGCTCGCGGCGCGGGTGCGGGAGCTGGGGGCGATTCCGTCGTCCGGTGCGGGCTGGCCGGTGCGGCTGCTGGAGGAGTGCGCGCTGCTCCATCTCCTGGACCAGGGCTGGCTGAACCGCGAGCGGCTGCCGGCGGAGCTGGCGGCCACCGTCCGCTCCCGGATCGGGCTGCCCGCCTCGGCGGACGGGCCGCCGGTCCGGGACCGCTGGCTGGTCCTCGCCCAGTACGACACGGCGGACGCCCGGCTGACGACCCGGCGGATCTGGCTCCACGGCGCCGCCTCGTCCCGTACGGCGCTGCTGCTGTCCTACGGTGCGGCGGGCCGCGCCCCGGAGCTGGCGCTGCCGGTCGGGCTGGCGCTGGAGGCCGAGCTGTCCTTCTATCCGGGCGGCGGGCAGTCACGGGCGGCGCTCGGGGAGCGGTTCGGCGGGCCGGCGCCGGCCTCGCTGCGGCCGCCGGGGATGACGACGGCCGAGGCCGCCGCCCGTTACGGGGAGGCGCTGCGGGACGATCCGTGGCTGGAGTCGGTCCCGGTGACGCTGGACCGGGTGATACCGACTCCGGACGGCGAGTCCTGGCAGCTCGCGGACGCCGACGGGGACACGGCCCTGCCGATCGCCCCCGCGGCGCGGTCCCGCCCGGGGCTGTGGAAGCTGGTCGCCCTCTCCGGCGGCGGCCCGGTCAAGGTCTTCGGCGAGTGCGGGCACCGGGGCTTCACCCCGCTCGTGGCCTGGCCGGCGGGATCGGGCGAGGCGGTGCGGCTGTGCTGACCCGCCGCCCGGAACCCCAGGATCCCTGCTCGGGCCCGCTCAGGAAGGGACGACTCCCATGAACAGCACCTCCGCTCCCGGGGCCGCGCCGGCCTGGGAGGAACTCGTCACCGCCGCCCTGCTCGGCACCGACCGCCGTACGCCGCCGGGCGGCGGCCCGGACCGGGAGGCGCCGGTGGCCCTGCTGGACGCGGCGGCCGTGGAGACCGTACGGCGCCGGGCGGGACTGCGGCCGGCGCGCGCCGCGGAACGGCCCGGACCGGCTCCCGAGGACACCCGGCCCGCGCTGCCCGTGGCGGCGGCCCGCCGGCTCGCGCTGCTGCTGGCCGACCGTGCCGGGGGCACCGGCGGCGGGCGCAGAGGGACCGCTCCGGATCTCACGGAGCTGCTGCCCCAGTGGCTGGCGGCGGCAGGCGCCCAGGGGTGGGCGGCGCCCCCGCACCTGCTGCCCGCCCTGCTGGACGCGGCCCGGGGGCGGACGGATCTGCGGCCGGCGGCGCTGCGTTTCGCGGGCCCCCGCGCGGTGTGGCTGGCCCGGCTGAACCCGGACTGGCGGTTCGCCCTGCGCGCCGCGCCCGGCGGGGGCAGCGCGCTGCCGGGCCCCGAGGACGGGGAGGGTGTGCGACGCCTGTGGCAGGAGGGCCTGTTCGCGGAGCGGGTCGCGCTGCTCGCCGCGGTCCGGGCCCGGGAGCCCGCCGCCGCCCGGGAGTTGCTCGCCACGACCTGGGCGACGGAGCGGGCCGAGGACCGGCTGATGTTCCTCGACTCGCTGCGCAGCGGCCTGGGTCCCGCGGACGAGCCTTTCCTGGAAGGGGCGTTGGCCGACCGGAGCCGCAACGTCCGTGCCACGGCGGCGGAGTTGCTGTCCGCACTGCCCGGCTCGGCGCTGGCCGGGCGGATGGCGGTGCGGGCCGGGGCGTGCGTGGCCGTCGACCGGACGCAGCGCACTGCGACGATCACCGTCGAGGCGCCGCACGAGTGCGACGCGGCCATGGAGCGCGACGGCGTGGTGCCCAAGGCGCCGACGGGACGCGGGGAACGGTCCTGGTGGCTCGGCCAGTTGGTGGAGGCGACGCCCCTGGGCACCTGGCCGGACCGGCTCGGCGGCCGTACCCCGGCCGCGATCGTGGCGCTTCCCGTGGCGGACGACTGGCAGGGCGAACTGCACGCGGCGTGGTGCCGGGCGGCCGTACGGCAGCGGGACGCCGAGTGGGCGCGGGCGCTGCTCGGGACGCCCGCGGCGCCGGAGGCGGGCGGTCCCGGCGCGGTGTCGCTGGCCGAGCGGGCGAAGCTGCTGGGCACGCTGGAGGCGGCGGAGCGGGCCGAGTGGGTGGCCGGTTTCATCGCACGGCACGGTCTGTCGGAGGCGTTCCAGCTGCTGGGGGTGTGCGCGGTGCCCTGGGCGCCGCCGCTGGGGCGGGCGGTGGTCGACGCGCTGAACATCGCGCGGGACGCGGGCAGTTATCCGTGGAGCTTCAGCGGGGTGATGGGACTGGCCGAGCGCTGCCTGGACCCGGCCGAGGCGGACCGCCTCGACGGCCTGCTGGCCGTACCCGACGAGGCGGAGGACGCGTCACCGGGCGCCGGCGGCTACTGGGCGGAGGCGTTCCAACGCCTGGTCACCACGTTGCGTCTGCGCGCGGCGATGACGGAGGAACTGCGCGACCCGGCACGGGAGGACGTGGGGCGGAGGGATAAGGAGAGGAGAGCGGAAGACTAGGCCGGGCGAGGGGCGAGCGCTGAGCGGGGACCGGGGCGGTTGGGCGGGAGGGGACGGGGCCTGGGGTCCGGAGGGCCCAGGGGTCCGGCCAGAGGTCCGTGGTCCAGGGGTCCGGGGGCGGGGGCCCCGGGGCGGGGTCGGGAACGGGGCCCCGGGAACGGGGCCCCGGGGGCGGGGGCCCGGGGGCGGGGGCCCGGGGGCGGGGGCCCGGGGGCGGGGGCCCAAAGACGGAAGCCTCGGGGGACGATGCCCCGGGGATGGGGTCCGAGGTCCGGGAGCCCGGGACCGGCCGGGCAGGAAGGCGGGGCTCTCTCAGCGTTCAGGCCCGCCGACGGCCGCCGGGCCACCGCGGCCAGCGAGGGCTCGGCGGACGCACCGTCAAGGTCGGTCGGACCACCCGGGCCCGGGTGCAACGGCCGGAGGCCGACGAGCAACGCAGCGGTCGGAGCGGCGGGGCGGCGACGAGGTCGGCAGAGCCGTCAGCCCCGGCAGGGAGCCGGCGGGTCACCGGACTGTCGAATCCGTGGACCCTCCCGTCGCGGACCAGGCACCCGGGTCCGGCGGCGCGTCAGTCAGGGCCGGGCCGGGCCGGCAAGGGCCACAGGGCCCGCCTGGGCTCGTCGGGGCTCGTCGGATCGGGGGCACCGCCGCGCGCCCCGGCACCCGGGTCCGGGGCGCGTCGGTCAGGGGCCGCCCAGAACGGCGGCGCGCAGAGTGTCGGGCCCGGCAGAGCCGTTCAGGGGGCCACGGGGACCAACAGCCCCGGCGGCACACCCACGACCCGGCACCCGGGTCCAGGGCACGTCGGTCAGGGACACCGAGAGCAGCGGCGCGCCCGCCGCAGGGCAGGGCGACCGGCTCGGCGGAGCCGTCAGGGCTGACAGAGCCGTCAGGGGCCCATGGGGGGACCACCCCGGCTCCGCTCCGGCGGCGCACCCGCGCCCCGCCACCCGGGTCCGGGGCGCGTCGGTCAGGTCGGCGCCCCGGGCATCCGTCCGTGTGGAGCCGGCTCAGCCGCCGGAGACGCTCGGCTGGCGTACGTTCGCGCGGACCCAGTCCACGATCGACTGCGTGGTCGCGCCGGGCGTGAAGATCTCCGCGACGCCCTTCTCCTTCAGCGGGGCGATGTCCGCCTCGGGGATGATGCCGCCGCCGAAGACCAGGATGTCCTCCGCGTCCCGCTCCCTGAGCAGGGCGATCACGGCGGCGAACAGCGTGTTGTGGGCGCCGGAGAGGATGGACAGGCCGATCGCGTCGGCGTCCTCCTGGATCGCGGTGTCGACGATCTGCTCGGGCGTCTGGTGGAGCCCGGTGTAGATGACCTCCATACCGGCGTCACGCAGCGCCCGCGCGATCACCTTCGCCCCTCGATCGTGGCCGTCGAGCCCCGGCTTGGCCACCACCACGCGGATCGGACCGGCTGCCACACCCATCACTGCCTCCATGAAGCGACTACATCCATCCGTACCGACATCCGTGCCGACAAGTACCGCACACATCGCTCGCGCCGTACACGCCGCACACGCCGTGGCACGGACGCCCCGCGCCACACCGCCCGGGGAAGTGAACGAACGTTATCGCCAGCATCCCGCAACCGGCCGTTTCGCGGTGGAGACCGAGGGGGAAATCACACGGTGGGACACGTTCGCCGCGCATCGCATCATGCGCAACGGGAGCCGCAACGAGGTCGCCGCACCATCGCGCCGCGAGCCGCGCGCCGAGGTGGTGGGGCGCGCCGGCAAGGGCACGAAGAACACGCAGGGCAGGCAAGGCACGACAACGAGGAGCCCCGTAGCCGCACCGGCAGGGGCCCCGTCGGGTCGACGGCGTAGGAGCGCCGTACGCCGCGCCGTCCCGGCCGCCCACGACCCGCCGGGTCTCGGCGTGGCCTCCCATGAGGGCACACGGGGGACAGAGGCGTCCTCCGGTGTGCCGACAGGAGGTCGGCCATGAAGGTCACCAAGGCAGTGCTGCCCCTTCTTCCGCTCTGTCAGCGGCTCCTCCCGAGCCGGTTGGCCGGTTTTTCCGTGGCGCTCATGAAGGCCACCGCCCTGGAGATCGCGATCCTCGCCGGACACCTGCTGCTCTATCCATCGGGAATCACCCAGGAGCGCCGGGCCGCGCTCCCCCCGCGGGACTCCTCGGACACCTCCCGGCTGCCGACGGAGGCCCGGCCGCCGGTGGTGCTGCTGCACGGGTTCATCGACAACCGGTCGGTGTTCGTGCTGCTGCGCCGCAGCCTCGCCCAGCACGGCAGGCACCAGATCGAGTCGCTCAACTACTCTCCGCTGACCTGTGACATCCGGGCCGCGGCCGAGCTGCTCGGGCGCCACATCGAGGAGATCTGCGCGCGTACCGGCAGCCCGCGGGTGGACGTGGTGGGGCACAGCCTCGGCGGACTCATCGCCCGTTACTACGTGCAGCGGCTCGGTGGCGACACGCGGGTGCGGACCCTGGTGACGCTCGGTACCCCGCACTCGGGCACCAAGGTGGCGCCCCTGGCCAACGCCCATCCCATCGTGCGGCAGATGCGGCCCGGGTCGGCGGTGCTGGAGGAGCTGGCCCTGCCCGCGCCCGGCTGCCGTACGCGGTTCGTCGGCTTCTGGAGCGACCTCGACCACCTCATGGACCCGCTGGAGACGGCCTGTATCGACCACCCCGATCTGCTGGCGCAGAACGTCCGGGTGAGCGGGGTCGGCCATCTCGCGCTGCCGGTGCACCCGGCGGTGGCGGCCGGGGTGCGCCGGGCCCTCGACGACGAGCCGGCCGGGACCGGAACCGAGGCCGCGCGGGCCGGTGGACTGACCGTGGCCTGAGAAACCCCCGGGCGCCCCGAACCGCACCCCACCCCGCGCCGACTTCGAGCCACTCCCGAGTCGCCTTCGAGCCGCTCCTGAATCACCGCCCGAGGGGCCGCCGAGTCCACTCCGAGTCCGCTCCGAGGCTCCTCCGAGTCGCCCTCCAGGGGCGGCCGGAGGCCCCACAGGATCGAACACTCTTCGAACACAAGGCCAAACTCGCGCCCGCAGTCCCCCGAAACACGGCCGAATGCCCGTTTCCCCCAAGCCTGAAACCAGCTGAAGATTGTCGTGCCCGCGTACCGCCGGGTACAGTCGCCGCACTGCTCTGGCAGCCCCTGTTGTCGAGGCGAAAGAGAAGTTGGTGAACGACCGTCACCCGTCGGGGACCATGACCACCCCGGCATCGGCTTCCGACGCCGCCGAAGCGCACTACGCGTCGTACGGCACCCAGGAAGCCCAGTACGGCGACTTCACCACGTACGCCTCGTACGACGCCACAGGATTCCAGCAGGACTCCGGGACCTTCGCGGCGGACCCCCTGTTCGGGACGCTGCCGGCCGACGGCACCGGCTCGTACGACTCGGGCCAGTGGTCCACGGCGGGCGCCCAGACCCCGAACTACGACGTGTACGCGGCCCAGCACCAGGCCGCCTACGACACCGGCGCGTACGAGACGACCGCCTGGTCGGCCGATTACCAGCACCTGTCGACGGTGCCGCCGCAGTCCAACGGCCCCGAGACCAGCGGCCAGTGGGACGCGAACGCCTGGCTCCAGCCCGAGCAGCAGACCGCCGCCCACGCCGAGCAGACCCAGCACTGGCAGTGGGACGCCCAAACGGCGCTCGACACCGGTGCCTACGACGCCACGCAGTGGAACTCCGACGGAGCCACGGCCGGGGGCGAGGACCACGAGCACCGCGCCGAATCGTTCGACCAGCAGGCGACCGCGACCTTCGAGCACGCCGTCGCGGACGAGACCGGCTACCACGCCCCCTCCTCCCACGACGAGCCCTCGTACGAGGAGACCGTCCACGGCGCGGGCGAGCCGGGTTCCACCGGTGAGCTTCCCGTCGTCGACCCCGCCGACGTCCTGCTGGAGGAGCAGGAGGAGACGACGCCCGCCCCGGGTTCCCGGGTCGCCGCCCGCTCCGCGGCCCGTTCCCGCCGCCGTCCCCCCGCCCGGCGCTCCGCGCTGCTGACCATCGCCGTTCCGTCGGCGTGCGTCATGGGTGTGGCCGGGATCGCCGCCGCCTCCGTCGGCACCCTGGCCGACGACAAGGAGACCGCGACGACGGCCTCGGACGCGCAGGCCGTCAAACCGTCCACGGCCAACAACAAGCTGGACACCCAGCTGGAGAGCCTCTCGGCCGGGGCCGACGACTTCGCCGACCGGGCCAGCCGGACGCAGGAGCGGATCGACCTCAAGGCCCAGCAGGAGGCCGAGCGGAAGAAGGCCGCCGAGGAGGCGGCCCGCAAGGAGCGGCTGCGCCCCAAGTTCGCGCTGCCGGTCGCCCAGCACGGCCTGAGCGCCTACTACGGCCAGGCGGGCATCAACTGGATGTCCTCGCACACCGGCATCGACTTCCCCGTCGCCTACGGCACCCCGGTGCTGGCGGCCACCGACGGCACCGTGCGCACCCAGTTCAACAGCGCCTACGGCAACATGATGATCGTGACCGCGATGGACGGCACGGAGACCTGGTACTGCCACCTCTCCACCTACCAGATCCCCTCCGGTACGACCGTGAAGGCCGGGGACCAGATCGCGTCCGCGGGCGACTCGGGCAACTCGACCGGCGCACACCTGCACTTCGAGGTGCGCCCGGCCGGCGGTGGGACCATCGACCCGCTCGCGTGGCTGCGCAGCCACGGTCTCGACCCGACGTAACAACTCCCCGGCGGGCCCCCGCCGTTCGACGAGCGAGGGCCTCGGCCGTCCGAAGCCCCGGGACCGGGGCGCCGTACGGCGGAGGCCGCTCTCGCAACGGTCCCTAGAGCTTCTCCACCGGCGCGTACCGCAGCAGCAGCCGCTTGGGCTTGTCGCCGAAGTCGATCGTCGCCTCGGCGTTCGCCCCGGTGCCCTTGACCGCCATCACCGTGCCGAGACCGAACTGGTCGTGGGTGACCCGGTCCCCCACCGCCAGCGCGACGACCGGCTTCTCCGAGGTCCGCCGGGTGGCGAAGCCGGAGGCGCCGGACGCCGCCGAACGCGAGCGGCTCGACGACAGCGAGGCGGCCACCCCCGACACGGGCCCGGAGGAGACCGGCGCCGTGGCACCGGTGCGCTTCCAGTCCACATGCTGGGCCGGGATCTCCTCCAGGAACCGGGAGGGCGGGTTGTACGAGGGCTGCCCCCACGCGCTGCGCAACGCCGAGCGCGTCAGGTAGAGCCGTTCGCGCGCGCGGGTGATGCCGACGTAGGCGAGCCGCCGCTCCTCCTCCAGCTCCTTGGCCTGGCCGAGGGCCCGCATGTGCGGGAAGACGCCGTCCTCCATGCCCGTCAGGAAGACCACCGGGAACTCCAGGCCCTTGGCGGTGTGCAGGGTCATCAGGGTGATGACCCCGGAGCCGTCCTCGTCCTCGTCGGGGATCTGGTCGGAGTCGGCGACGAGCGCGACCCGCTCCAGGAAGTCCGAGAGTCCGCGCGGGGTTTCCTCCGACTCCTGCTCGAACTCCAGTGCCACGGCGGCGAGTTCCTGGAGGTTCTCGATCCGGGTCTCGTCCTGCGGGTCCGTGGACGCCTGCAACTCGGCGAGGTAGCCGGTGCGTTCGAGGACCGCCTCCAGGATGGTCGCCGGTCCGGCGCCGGACTCCACGACCGTCCGCAGCTCCTCCATCAGCGTGTTGAACCGCTTGACGGCGTTGGTGGAGCGCGCGGCCATGCCGTACGCCTCGTCGACGCGGCGCAGGGCCTGCGGGAAGCTGATCCTCTCGCGCTGGGAGAGGGCGTCGATCATCGCCTCGGCGCGGTCGCCGATGCCCCGCTTGGGGACGTTCAGGATGCGCCGCAGGGGGACCGAGTCCTCCGGGTTGGCCAGTACGCGCAGGTAGGCCAGGACGTCCCGGACCTCCTTGCGCTCGTAGAAGCGGACCCCGCCGACGACCTTGTAGGGCAGGCCGACGCGGATGAAGACCTCTTCGAAGACCCGGGACTGGGCGTTGGTGCGGTAGAAGACGGCGACGTCGCCGGCCTTGGCGTCGCCTCCGTCGGTCAGTCGGTCTATCTCGTCGGCGACGAACTGGGCCTCGTCGTGCTCGGTGTCGGCGACGTAGCCGGTGATGCGCGCGCCCGAACCCGCGTTGGTCCACAGGTTCTTGGGGCGGCGGGACTCGTTGCGCTCGATGACGGCGTTGGCGGCGGAGAGGATCGTCTGGGTGGAGCGGTAGTTCTGCTCCAGCAGGATCGTCGTCGCGTCCGGGTAGTCCTCCTCGAACTGGAGGATGTTGCGGATGGTCGCGCCGCGGAAGGCGTAGATCGACTGGTCGGCGTCGCCCACCACGCACAGTTCGGCGGGCGGCAGGTCGTACTCGCCGGGCGGTGCGTCGACGGGGTGCTCGCCGGTCCCGACGAGTTCGCGCACCAGGGCGTACTGGGCGTGGTTGGTGTCCTGGTACTCGTCCACGAGGACGTGCCGGAAGCGGCGGCGGTAGTGCTCGGCGACGTCCGGGAAGGCGCGCAGCAGGTTGACCGTGGTCATGATCAGGTCGTCGAAGTCGAGGGCGTTGGCCTCCCGCAGCCTCGACTGGTACATGGCGTACGCCTGCGCGAGGGTCTTCTCGAACCCGTCCGCCGCCCGGGCCGCGAAGTCCTCCTCGTCGATCAGCTCGTTCTTCAGGTTGCTGATCTTGGCGCTGAAGGACTTGGGCGGGAAGCGCTTGGGGTCGAGGTCGAGGTCCCGGCAGACGAGCGCCATGAGCCGCTTGGAGTCGGCGGCGTCGTAGATCGAGAACGACGAGGTGAACCCGAGCCGCTTGCTCTCGCGGCGCAGGATGCGCACGCACGCGCTGTGGAAGGTCATCACCCACATGGCGTTCGCGCGCGGGCCGACGAGCTGCTCGACGCGTTCCTTCATCTCGCCCGCGGCCTTGTTGGTGAAGGTGATCGCGAGGATCTGGCCGGGGTGGACGTCGCGGGCGGCGAGCAGGTGCGCGATGCGGTGGGTCAGGACGCGGGTCTTGCCGGATCCGGCGCCGGCCACGATGAGCAGCGGGGTGTCGGAGTGCACGACGGCCGCGCGCTGGTTCTCGTTGAGCCCCTCGATGAGCGCCGCGGCGTCGAGCGGCGGGCGCGGGGCGCCGTCGCGGTAGTGGGTGTCCCGGTCCGGGGGCACGTCGAACTTCCCGCCGAACAGATCGTCCGGAACCGGCTCCGGAGCGTGATCGTCCTCGGGCGGCGGCGGGGGTTCCTCGTCGTGGGCCCGGGGGCCCTGGAGATCCGCCAGGAAGCTGTCGTCAAAGAGGCTGCTCATCGCTCTCCGAGTCTAGGGTGCCCCACTGACAGCCCGCCGCCGCCCTGGCGAACATCCCTCGATCCAGCGGCCGATGATCTTCCCGGGGCCGGCCGGCGAGGGCTCTCCCGAGGGCTCCCGGCCCGCGACCGCGCCGTCACGTTCCGCGACCGGCCGGGCGAACGGGCGGGCGCCGCAGTCCTGTCGGACGACCCTCGCCGCCCGGCCGGAGTCGGCCGTTCCGACCGGGAACGACCGCTCCCGCAAGCCGTACACACGCCCGAGACGTTCGTCACCTCGCCGCACCGCCACGCCGCACGAGGCCCTCACCCAACGTGACCGCGCGGCGGCGATACGCCGCGGACACCGCCCCGATCCAGCCGGAAAGCACCATTCCGTACGCGATCCGGGCAAGCCGCCGCAGTCCGGTCCGGACCGACCGCACTCCGGGCCGCGCTGACCAAAGGTCACGAAAATGTATCGGGCATATCGCCCATCAACCTTCACAGGGGCCACACGAGTTGGCTACCGTGCCGAGCAGGCCGCACGACCCCCACCGGCGAACGTCGCCGGGCCGCGCGGCCTCCGCCGAGTCCGCTGCCCTTCCACGGCAGCCGAGCCGGGGACCCAACCGACCTTGGGGTGAATCGGCCCAACTCCCTTATAGGGACAGGGCTGTAGGGCAACCCTTCCGAACCACCCGCCCGAACCCGACAGCTAACTCGGTAGGCGGAGCATGGAAGGAGTCGCCTCCCTTGGCGTCGCACCGCAAGTCGCGTCCCGCGGGTACGCGCGTAGCAGGCATACGGACCCCCGCCCTCGCCACGGCCGCCCTCACCTCGGTGGCCCTGCTGTCCCAGACGGCCAACGCCAGCCCGGCCGCGGACGACAAGCCCAGCCTCGAAGAGGTCGAGAAGAAGGTCGACGACCTCTACCGCCAGGCGGAGTCGGCGACCGAGAAGTACAACGCGGCCAAGGAGAAGACGACCAAGCAGCGCAAGCAGGTCGACACGCTCCTGGACGACGTCGCCAAGCGCACCCAGAAGCTCAACGACGCGCGTGAGGAGCTGGGTTCCTTCGCCGCCGCCCAGTACCGCACCGGCGCGGCGGCCCCCAGCACCGCGACGCTCCTGCTGGCCGACTCCCCGCAGGACTACTTCGACCAGACCCAGCTGATGGACCGGATGACCGGCCGTCAGAAGGAGGCGGTCGACGACTACATCACCGAGCAGTCCTCGACGATGGAGAAGCGTCAGGAGGCCGCCGAGAGCCTCCAGACGCTCAGCGAGTCGCAGAGCGACCTGAAGACCGCCAAGTCCACGGTTCAGAAGAAGCTCGCCGACGCGCGCGAGCTGCTCTCGGAGCTGACGGCGGAGGAGAAGGCCCGCCTCGCCGCGATCGAGCGCAAGCGGCAGGAGGAGGCCGCGGCCAAGGCGGCCGAGCTGGCCGAGCAGCAGGCCGCCGAGGAGCAGCGCCGCAAGGAGGCCGAGGAGGCCGCCGCCCAGCAGGAGAGCGGCTCCACCGGCTCGTCCGGCTCCACCGCGACGAGCGGCAGCGAGTCCGGGTCCACGTCGGACTCCTCCTACTCCTCGAAGGCCGAGAAGGCGCTCGCCTTCGCCCGCGCGCAGATCGGCAAGCCGTACGTCTGGGGCGCCACCGGCCCCGACTCCTACGACTGCTCCGGGCTGACCCAGGGCGCCTGGAACGCCGCCGGGATCACCCTGCCCCGCACGACCTACGACCAGGTCAACGCCGGCACCACGGTCTCCCTGGCCAACGCCCGGCCGGGCGACCTCGTCTTCTTCTACGACGACGTCACCCACGTCGGCATCTACATCGGCAACGGCATGATGATCCACGCTCCCAAGCCCGGCACGTACGTGCGCGAGGAGTCGATCTACTACGACGGCGAGGGCTCGATCCACAGCGTCGTACGGCCCGCCTGATCACACCGCACGCGCGCGTGGGGCCCGCCTGATCACACCGTGGGGCCCGCCTTACCGCACCGCACGCGCGCGTGGCCGCCGTCCTCGGGTGAGCGGCACGCGCGCGTGGCCCCCGGTGTCCGGGGAGCCGCCGGTGCCTGCGCCCGCGCGTATTTCGGGGCCCCCGCGCGCGTGGCCCCCGGGGAACGCGCGCCGGGCTCCTTAGCATCGGCGCATGCCCGGCACCCCTGCCCCTCACTCCTTGCGCGCCTGGTGGGCGCAGCGTCCTCCGGCGGCCGGTGCCGCGGTGATGGCCACCGGCATCGTCTCGGTCGGTCTCCATCTGGCCGGCTACGAGGTCCTGTCCCGGATCGCCCTGGCGGTGGCCTGCGCCGCGTGGCTCGCCCTGGCCGCCGACTTCGCCGTACGGCTGGTGCGGTGGCCGCGGCGGTGGCGGCAGGAGGCCGTCACGCCCGGCGCGCTGACCGCCGTCGCGGCGACGACCGTGCTCGGCACCCGCTTCTCCGCCCTCGGCTGGCAGACCCTCGCGGCGGCCCTGCTGGCCCTGTCCGCGCTGCTGTGGCCGGGGCTGCTGTACGCCGTCGTACGGCACTGGCACCGGGGTATGCCCGGCGCGGTGTTCCTGGGCTGCGTGGCCACGCAGGGTCTGGCCGTACTCGGCGCCACGCTCGCCGCCGCGGACACCTCCGCCTGGCTGGCCCATGCCGCGCTCGTACTGTTCTGGCTCGGCCTGGTCCTCTACGCGGTCGCCCTCGGCCGCTTCGATCTGCGCCAGGTGACCGAGGGGCCCGGTGACCACTGGGTCGCGGGCGGGGCGCTGGCCATCTCCGCGCTCGCCGGGTCCAAGCTGATCGCGGCCGACAGTCCGCGGCTGTACCTGTGGAACGTCGACGCCGACGACGTCCTGCACACGGTCACCGGCGGGCTGCTCGCGCTGGACCTGGCCTGGTACGCCGTCCTGCTGGCCGCCGAGTTCGCGCGGCCGCGGACGGGATACGACGTGCGCCGCTGGGCGACCGTGTTCCCACTGGGCATGACGGCGGCGGCGACCCTTTCGGTCGCCGCCGCTCTCGACGTCTCCTGGCTGGAGGGGCCCGGCGAGGTCCTGCTGTGGGTCGCGGTCGCGGTCTGGCTGGTCGTCGCCGTGGGCGCGGTACGGGCGTTCCGGGCCTACACGGGCGAGGGGGCCGGAGGGGCCGGGCTCACGTCCACAGCACGGCGATGAAGACGTTCGCCGTGGTGAGGAGGCCGACCAGGCCGAACAGGCCCTTGTCCACCTTCTCGTCGTCGCGCTTCACATAGACCAGACCGAGGATCACGATCAGCAGGGCGAGCTTCACGCCGATCTTGATGTTGTTCACGGTCTGGTCGTCCGCCTGGTTGAGGCCGACCAGGATCACACCGGTGACCAGCATCGTCACCGCGCCGTGCAGCATCGCCGGCACGAACCGGGCGGTCCCGCGGCCCATGGCCTTCATCTGGGTGAGGAAGCCGCCCAGGAGCGAGGCGATGCCGATGATGTGCAGGCCGACGAAGAGATGGATGAGTACGTCCATGGGGCCGGAGCCTAATCAGGGGCCCCTGGACGCTCCGACACCGGCCCACCCCTCCCGCCGTGCGGGTGGTGCATATATGCGGTCCATAGCAGCACACCGCTCCCACCAGCCCCGAAACCCGCACTTCGGTCATCGCGCAGTGTGAAGGCGATTGCCCCGCCCGCGAATTTCGGTCACATACGGTCACCACGCGATCCCCTCCTGGCAGTTCCGTACAACGCGTTACCGGCCCGACATACTCGGGCCTAGCGTCCTCCCCCAGGTGACCGGCTCCCCACCGCCGCCCGGGCCAGGGGCGGCAGTCGGACACCACCGCCGAGAAGGTCCGGCGGCGGCGCGCTCCCCCTGTGCGGGCCGCCGCCGGACGCGCAGAGCCGTACCCGCTCCCCCATGGCGGACGTAACGGCGAGGCGGTCGGAGAAAGTCGTGCGAAAGGACGTGCAGTCCACGTGGCAGCGCACCGCAGGCCCCGCATCCGCTCGGGCGGCGGCAACACCGTCCGTACGGCCGCCACCGTCGCCCTCGCGGGCGCGGCGACCGCGACGGGGTTCGACGGGACCGGACACGCCGAGCCGGAACTGACACCGTCGCAGGTCAAGGCGAGGGTCGACCGGCTGTACCAGGAGGCGGAGGCCGCCACCGAGAAGTACAACGGCGCGAAGGAGAAGGCCGAGGTGGCGGAGAGCCGGCTGGCGAAGCTGCGCGACGAGGCCGCGCGCAGGACGGAGAAACTCAACTCGGCCCGGGAAGGGCTCGGTTCGATGGCAGCCGCCCAGTACCGCGCGGGCGGTCTCGTGCCCGCCGCCCAGCTCGCGCTCTCCGACGACCCCGAACGGTATCTGCACGGCGCCGAGTTCGTGGAGCGGGTCGGCACCCGGCAGGCGGCGACCGTCGCCGACGTGCGCGAGCGGCTGCGGGAGATCGGGCAGTTGCGCGGGGCCGCGCGGGTCGAGCTGGCCTCGCTGAAGTCGCGCCAGGCGGAGCTGAAGCGGCACAAGAGGACCATCACCGGGAAGCTGGAGTCGGCCAACCGGCTGCTGGCGCGGCTGACGGCGGAGGAACGCGCCCGGATCGCGGACGGCGGCCTCGCCGACGGCTCCGGCGACCGCGCCACCCGCTCCGCGTCCGGGGCCCGGGAGGGGCTCGCGGCGCCCGGGTCGGCCACCGCGCAGGCGCCCAACTCCCGTGCCGCGGCGGCGGTCGCCTACGCCTACCAGAAGCTCGGCAGCCCCTATGTGTGGGGCGCGACCGGCCCCAACGCCTTCGACTGCTCGGGACTGACCCAGGCCGCCTACCGCGCGGCCGGCGTCGCCCTCCCGCGCACCACCTACACCCAGATCGACGCCGGCCGGCGGGTCTCCCGCTCCGAACTCCGCCCGGGCGACCTGGTGTTCTTCTACTCCGGGATCACCCATGTCGGCCTCTACGTCGGCAACGGCCAGATGATCCACGCCCCCAACCCGTCCGCCCCGGTACGACTCGCGCCGATCAGCGAGATGCCGTTCGCGGGGGCGACCCGGGTGGTGTGAGGCCCCGGCGCGGCGGGCGCCCTCAGACCAGGCGCCGGGCCGTCGCCCACCGGGTCAGCTCGTGCCGGTTGGAGAGCTGGAGCTTGCGCAGCACCGCCGAGACATGGGACTCGACCGTCTTCACCGAGATGAACAGCTGCTTGGCGATCTCCTTGTAGGCGTAACCGCGGGCGATGAGCCGCAGCACCTCGCGCTCGCGCTGGGTGAGACGGTCCATGTCCTCGTCGACCGGCGGGGCGTCGGTGGAGGCGAAGGCGTCCAGCACGAACCCGGCCAGGCGGGGCGAGAAGACCGCGTCGCCCTCCTGGACCCGGAAGATGGAGTCGACCAGGTCGGTGCCGGTGATCGTCTTGGTGACGTAGCCGCGCGCGCCGCCGCGGATCACCCCGATCACGTCCTCGGCGGCGTCCGACACGGACAGCGCGAGGAAGCGGACCGGCTGCTCGGCGTCGGCCATCAACGGGGCGCAGCGGCGCAGCACTTCGACGCCGCCGCCGCCCGGCAGATGCACGTCGAGGAGGACCACCTCGGGCCGCGTCGCGGTGATCACCGTGACCGCCTGGTCGACGTCCGCGGCCTCGCCGACGACCTCCACCCCGGTCTGCTCGGTCTGGCCGATCTCGGCCTGGACCCCCGTGCGGAACATACGGTGGTCGTCGACGAGGACCACCCGCACATGCCGCCCGCCCGCTGTGCCGGTGGGCTCCGCGTTCGCCTCGGTCGGGTCGCTCATGACGTCTTCTCCGCCCTCTCCATCTCCAGTTCGACCTCCGTGCCGCCGTCGGGCACGGGACGCAGCCGCGCCGTCCCGCCGTTGCGCTCCATACGGCCGATGATCGATTCTCTGACGCCCATCCGGTCGGCGGGTATCGAATCGAGGTCGAAACCGGGACCGCGGTCCCGCACGGACACGAAGACCCGTCTTCCCTCGACCTCGGCGTAGACCTGCACCGCGCCGCCCTCGCCACCGTACTTGGCGGCGTTCACCATCGCCTCGCGCGCGGCCTGCATCTGTGCGCCGATCTTCTCGTCGAGGGGGCAGTCGCCGACCACGACGACCTCGATGGGCACGCCGTGCTTGTCCTCGACCTCCGCGGCGTTGCGCCGGACCGCGTCGGCGAGCGTGGTCGGCTCGTCCTCCTCGTCCTTTCCGGTGCCCTCGGGCTTGTAGAGCCAGGTGCGCAGGTCGCGCTCCTGGGCGCGGGCCAGCCGGCGGACCTCGCCCGCGTTCTCCGCGTTGCGCTGGATCAGGGTCAGGGTGTGCAGCACCGAGTCGTGGACGTGGGCGGCGACTTCGGCGCGCTCCTGGGCCCGGATGCGCATCAGGCGTTCCTCGGAGAGGTCCTGGGTCATGCGGACGAGATAGGGGCCCGCGAGGAGCGTTATCCCGACGAGGACGGCGAGGGCCGCCTGGAGGACGGAGCCGAGGTGGGCGGCGGAGCCCTGGAGCACGAAGATGCCGGAGACTCCCGCGGTGACCAGCAGGACTCCGCCGGCCGCGCGCAGCAGGGTCAGGGTGCGTCGGCGGCGGCCGACCGCCATCCAGCGGGCCCGGCGGGCGTTGTCCGCCTGCCGCCAGACCAGGGCGACGCCGGCGGCGACCAGCACGGCTGGCCAGAGGTAGGCCTGGGCGCCGCTGCCGAGGTCGACGCTGCCCACGAAGACCATGGCGACCACGACCATGAGCAGCAGGGCGACGATCTGGCCCTTGTCGGGGCGGCGGGCGATCAGTCGGCGCCGGCCGTCCGCCGAGGTCTCGGTGGTGACGAGGGACGGCGGCCTTTGTCCGGCGACTCCGCCGACGCCGAGCGGTACGAAGAACCAGAACGCGGCGTATAGCAGGGCGCCGAGGCCGTCCGCCATGAACAGGCCGACGAAGACCAGCCGCACCCAGATGACGGGCAGCCCGAGATGACCGGCGAGCCCTCGCGCCACGCCCCCGAGCCAGCGTCCGTCGCTGCTGCGGTAGAGCTTGCGCGGCGGCCGCGGTTCGACGAGGGGGGCTGCTGCGGCATCCGACATGCCACCGATGGTCACACGACCGGCCGAGCGGAGCATCAGGGTTGACCCCCGAGACTCCCCCGATCTTCGACCCCACCCAGCTCCCACCCAGCTCCCGTCGAGCCCACGCCGGCCCCGACCCCGGCCTGCCTCTCGTCGAGCTCATGCCAACCCCCGCCGCGCCCCGGCAGGGCACGTGCCCCGGCCGGGCCCACCGTCGGTCCCCAACCAGTTCCCGTCGATTCCCGCTGAGTTCCCGCCGATGCCCACGCTGCCCCGCCCGGCCTCGCGCCAAGCCCCGCCGCCGCGCCCCGGCCCACCCCTGCCGGGCCCTGCCCAGCCCCGCCCGAGCCCACGCCAGGCCTCCCCCTGCCCCAGCCCAACCCCACCCGCCCCCGACGCCGACCCCGCCCGGGCCTTCGGTGGCCCCCGACGCCGACCCCGGCCAACCCTTCGACGGCCCGCGACCGGCCTCTCCACCGGTCCCGGCCCGTGTCCCCGACCACCCCTGAGCCGGAACCGGCCCGGCCCCCGGCCCTCGGCCCCCGGCCCCGGCCCCGGCCCCGGCCCCGGCTCAGGGGCGATATCAGGGTCCGGCCAGGGTCGTTCCCACTGCCGCTGGGCCGTCGCGGCCGTCACCATGGACACATGACTGATCACGAGCACGCCGCGATGGGTCCGGGACCCGGCTCCGGCCCGCGCCCCGCCGCGGGCGCCGGGCCGGGGGCTGCCGCGCCCGGCGCGGGCGCGGGGCGTGCGAACCCGCGGGAAGAGGGGGGCGGCGCGGAGCCGCCCGGCCGGTTCCGCCGGGACCGGCCGCACAAGATGCTCGCCGGGGTGTGCGCCGGCCTCGGCCGGCAGTGCGACATGGACCCGGTGATCTTCCGGATCACCCTGGCGGTGCTCTCCGCGACCGGCGGCCTCGGCCTGATCTTCTACGGCTTCGCCTGGCTCTTCGTGCCCTACGAGGACGACGAGGAGAACGAGGTCCGCAAGCTCCTGACCGGCCGGGTCGACGGGCAGGCCCTGACGGCGGTGCTGTTCGCGCTGGTCGGGTGCGGGGTGTTCCTGACCATGCTGAGCAACGGCGGGGTGCTGAGCTTCGCCGTCATACTCTCCCTGCTGCTCGCGGGCGCCGGGTACTGGTCGCGGCAGCGGGGCGGCGCGGACCCCGATCCGCTCGCCGCGCAGGCCGTCGCCGACGCCCCGCCGGAGGCGAAGGCGCCCCCGGTGCCCACCGCCTACCCCTCCTGGTGGCGCGACCCGATCGTCAAGGACGGCACCCACGACGGAGGCACCGGCTATCTGTGGGGCCCCCGTGAGTCGCGTGACCGGGATGTCGCGGCGGCCGTCACCATCGGCCGCGGCGTCACCGGCCGCCACGACCCGCGCACCCGCCGCCCGGAGCCGCCGAAGCCGCGGGGCCCGCGCTGGACGGGCGGCTGGATCCTGCTGCTGGCCCTGTTCGCGGGCGCCCTGGGCACGCGTGCGAGCTGGGACGAGCACCCGCTCGGCACCAGCCTCCAGACCGGCCTGGCCTGTGCGCTGCTGGTGTTCGGGCTGGGCATCGCGGTCAGCTCCTTCCTGGGGCGCACCGGCGCCGGGTCCATATTCCTCGCGGTCGTCACCGCGGGTCTGCTGGCCGCCTCCGCCGCCCTGCCCAAGGACATCGGCACCGAGTGGATACGCACGACCTGGCAGCCGGCCACCGTGGCGGCCGTCCAGGACCGGTACGACCTCGGCACGGGTGTCGGCACGCTGGATCTGAGCGCGCTGGACGTCGCCGAGGGGAAGACGGTGAGCACCAGCGCAGACGTGGGCGTCGGCCGGGTGAAGGTGATCGTTCCGCCGGACGTCACCGTGAAGGCGAGCATCGACGTCGGTGTGGGCGACATCCAGCTGCCGGGCGACGACAAGAAGGACGTGGACGTGGAGCCGGGCAAGCACCAGGAGGTGACGCTGCGGCCCGCCAAGGGCGCCGACGCCGCGGGCACCATCGAGATCGACCTGAACGTCGGGATAGGCCAGGCGGAGGTCAGCCGTGCTGCGTCATGAGTTCCAGCCCGGGCGACTGGTCGCGGGCGCGTTCCTGGCCCTCGCGGGAGTGATCTACGTCGGTGACGCGGGCGGGGCCTGGGAGACACCGTGGTTCGTGGTGATCCCGGTGGTGCTGGGTGGCCTCGGCCTGGCCGGCACGGTCACCGTGCTGACGGGGGACATACGCAGGCGTCGCCGGGAGGGCCGTACCGATGGGGACGGCTCCACGGCGGCGCATCCCGAGCGGCCGGGCCCGTCCCGCTAGCCGGACCGGGCGCCCGCCACCACCACCGCGGTCGCGGACACTCGCTCCGGCGGGGTGCCGCCTACTGGTATCCGGCCCGCTGCCGCCGCCGGGCCCGGATCATGGCGTCGAGGGAGAGATAGGGGGCGCCGGCGAGGACGAGGGGCAGCCAGGCCATCAAGTAGGCAAGATCGTTGCCGTAGTAATACGGCTCCGCCGCCCAGCTGACCGTCAGCCACAGGCTGAGGGAGATCAGGGCGCCGCCCAGGGCGGCGACACGGGCGAACAGGCCGAGGAGGGTGCCGATGCCGACGGCCAGTTCGCCGAGGGCGATGGCGTAACCGAAGGCGACGGGGTTGTCCAGGGCGGCGTCGACCATCGCGGGGATGGCGGAGGAGTCGCGGACGGCGCGCATCATGTCGCCGATGGAGCCGGACCCGGAGTCCTTCAGGAAGGCGCTGTCGGTGAGCTTGTCGAGGGCGGCGTAGACGAAGGTGACGCCGAGGAAGATCCGCAACGGGAGAAGGCAGTAGCGGGTGGCCAGCTCACGCCAGTCGTGGCCGCCGTCCAGATAGGGGTCATGCGTGTCGGTACGGAAGCCGTGAGTCATCGGTGCCGCCTCTCGCCCGTCGGGACGTGCCCCTCAAAGGACGATACGTACACCGACCGGAGCCCGCTCAATCCTGACCCGCCCATTCTCACCGGCTCGACCGGATTTCGCCCCCGCCTGTCCACCGGTCGACGGCCGAGGTCAGCGGACCCGGCCCGCCGTCGGCAGCCCGGACCGCAACCGCACGGGGCCCCCGCTCAGTCCGTCACGTCGATCGCGTAGCGGTTGGTCTCCACGCCCGCCGCGGTGATCACCTGGACCTCGACCCGTCCGGGCTCCACGTCCGCCGGGACGGGCACGGTCAGCACGGCGTCCGTCGGGTTGCTGAAGCCCCCGGTCACCGGGACGAGCGGGACATGGACATGGACGGTGCCGACGCGGACGGTCATCCGGGACAGCCGTTCCGCGCCCTGCGCGCCGGGCGGTACGAAGCCGGCGCCGCGGATCTCGATGTCGTCGCCGGTCCGGATGGGGGCGTCGAGGTCGCCGGCCTCGCGGGAGCGCACGACGGAGAGGATGATGGGGCGGCCGCCCTCGGCGTACTTGCCGGCGACGTAGGTGGCCGCGGAGATCAGGACCAGTACCGCCAGACCCCAGGGCAGGTCGGGGAGCTGGTCGGGGCGACGGGCGAGGCGGACGGCGGCGAACAGCAGGGCGACGGCGCTGATCACGACGTACTGGATGTCGGCGAAGGTGCCGCGTCCGGCGTCGTCGGTGAGGAGGTCGGCCGCGCGGGGCCGGTCGGCGCGGACCTTCTGCAGCCGCTGTCCCAGGACCCGCAGCCCGACGACGCGGCGGACCAGTACGGCGATGGCGCAGACCACCGCGAGGACCGTCACCACCCCGGCGCCGCGGGCGAGTTCGAGGCCGGAGATGAGGGCGTCGCGTTCGGCGGGGTCGGAGGCGACGGCGAGGCGGCCGACCAGGACCAGCACCGCGTAGGCCACGAACAGCACCCAGACCGCGGCGACCGCACGGGAGGTGGACAGGCGGTTGTCCTCGCCGATGACGGGGGCCAGGGAGCCGCCCCGGGCGCGGTGGAACCAGGAGGCCGCCGTCAGGGCCCCGGCGGTGATCACCGCGGCGAGGAGTCCGGCGGTGCGGGCGCTGCTCCAGCCCGTGCCGACCGCGGTGAGCGCCTGCGCGAGGAGCAGCAGGACCACCAGGCCCCACACGGTGAACGCGGTGCGGTGCCACAGCCGGGCCAGCCATGCCTCGCCCTCGGCGCGGCCGCGTTCGGCGACCAGTTCGGCGGACTGGGTGAGTTCTTCCGAGACCCACTGCCGGGACGCCGAGGCGGAGTGCGCCACCGCCGCCGGGACTCCTTGTCCGGCGGCGAACTCGTCCCGTTTCACCAGGAACTCGGCCACCGCGCGCCGGTGTCCGGCCCGCGCCCCGTGCGGACAGTCCCCGCAGGTGCAGCCACCCGCGTGCGCTCCCGCGCCCGCGTCCGAGCCCTGTCTCGCCTCCTGCACCGCCACGTCCGACGCCTGCCTTCCCCGCGCTCCGTACCGCCACAACTCCATTGCAATGACAGCGAATTGTGCCCTACGCCACGGGGGGTCCGGCGGGCAGGTCCGGTCCGTGGGAAGCCGGTCCGCGGCGAGGTCGCGGGCCTCGTGTTGACCCGGCTGGGAGAATCCCCCCATGGCCGAGATCATCCAGCGCGACGGGTCCTGGGCCTTCGACGGCGGCACGGTGCGGATCACCCCGGGGCTGCACCGTTCGGTGTCCCTGTTCCGGCGGACGTACGGGGAGATCGCGGTCCCGCTGGAGGCGGTGGCCGGTGTCGCCTTCGAGCCGGAGCGCAGGCGCGGCAGGCTGCGGATGCGGCTGCGCGAGGGGGCCGATCCGCTCCTCCAGGCGACGGGCGGGCGGCTGCCGGAACCGGCGGACCCGTACCGGCTGGCGGTGGAGGCGGACGGGGCGGGGGCGGCGGAGTACGTGGTCGAGGAGATCCGTCGCTCGCTGCTGCTGGACCAGGTCCCCGGCGAGCCGACGAAGGCGTATCTGCTGCCCGGGCCGCCGGTCCCGGTCGCGGTGCGTTCCTCGGACGGCACGGTCTCCTTCGACGGTGGCCGGATCCGGGTGGACTGGGCCGACACCTCCGACCGGGTCAAGCGGGCGACCGGGCCGCGGATTCTCGGTATCGCCGAGGTCTCGGCGGTGGAGTGGCTGCCCAACACCGGTCACGAGGACGGCTTTCTGCGGTTCGTGACCCGGGAGACGGCGTTCGCGAAGCTCCCGCCGGAGAAGGACCCGTACGCCCTCGATCTGTGGGGCAGCGCCCGGCGCGATCTGCTCACCGCGCTCGTCGCCACCGCGGTGACCGCGCGGCTCCCGCACCCCTCCACCCGGACCGGCGGCGGTCACGCCGAGCGGGCCCGTCCGACCGCCGCGACCGTGCCGTCGCCGCCCGCCGACCGTCACGACGTGCTGCTGCGCAGGCTGCGGGAGCTGGGCGAGCTGTACCGCGACGGGGTGCTGACGGACGAGGAGTTCACGCTGACCAAGGCCGCCGTCCTGCGGGACTTCTAGACAGGCTCAGCTCAGCAGGTCCGGTTCGCTGCGGCTGATGTCCTGCCACATGGGCTGGTAGTTGATCCACGCGACCAGGTCGCCGCCGAGCTGTTCCCGGGTGGCGACCGCCGCCTTGTGGTCGATCAGGACGGGCCGGCCCGCCGCCCTCGCGGTGAGCTGCACCTGGCAGGAGCGCTCCAGGGACAGGAACCACCAGGCCGCCGCGTCCACCGAGTCCCCCACGGTGAGCAGCCCGTGGTTGCGCAGGACCAGCGCCTTGCGGGAGCCGAGCGCGCCGGCGATGCGGCGGCCCTCGACGGTGTCCACGGCGACTCCGCTGTAGGCGTCGTAGAGGGCGATGTCCTCGTAGAAGGCGCAGCTCTCCTGGGTGATCGGGTCGAGGAGTTCGCCGAGGGCGGCGAGGGCGCGGCCGTGCACGGAGTGGCAGTGGGCGACGGCGACGACGTCGGGGCGTGCGGCGTGCACCTGGGCGTGGACGGTGAAGGCGGCCTGGTTGACGTGGTAGCGGCCCTCGACGACCTGCCCGTCGGAGTTGGCCAGGACGAGGTCACTGACGGTGACGTGCCGGAAGGGCATCCCGAAGGGGTTCACCCAGAAGCAGTCGGAGTACTCCGGGTCGCGTGCGGTGATGTGCCCGGAGACACCGTCCTCGAAGCCGAGCCGCCCGAAGACCCGCAGCGCGCCGGCGAGCCGTTCCTTGCGGTGCCGGCGTTCGTCCTCGGCCGACTCGTGCATCGGCGGCATGGCGAAGCGCAGCCGGTCGGTGGGGAGCGGAAGCGGTGGGGTGGGCCCGGGCATGTGGCAGCCTCCTGCGCTGGTCCTTTACGGCCCGGAAGTTACCTTCGGTCAGGGCAAAAGGGCAGGGCCGAGTTGTAAAGATGACGCACAACCCTTTCAGGGGCTGGGCGGTCTGGTATCCGGAATCAGTAGTTCAGCGTCATTTTTCAGCCAGAATCGCCAGGAATGCCAGGAGTCCCCGTGAGCATCGCCGACCGTCATGTCTCCGCCCTCATGCGGCAGCTCGCCTCGCAGGACGTGGTCGAGCTCATCCACCCCTTCGCCGAGTGGGAGACCATCGGCGCGCTCGCCTACATCGCCGAGTGCTACGGCTTCCGGTACGCGGACGTCCGGCACATCGGCAAGCAGAAGATGCTCTGCGTCCGCATGGTCCGTGACTTCGACCCGCGGGCCCAGCAGCGCGCGGCGGCCAACGCGGCCGCGTTCCCGCAGGCGGGCGCGGGCGGCCCGGTGCCCGGCATGTACCAGGGCTCCCTGACGCCGGTGCCCGAGGCGCAGCCGGATGTCGACCTGATCGCCACGCTCATCCGGTACGACGCCCTCGGCGCCGCCGCCAACCGCAAGCAGCTGATCACCATGTCCTGGGCGTTCCCGCTGCTGTTCGTGCTGCTGGCCGCGGTCACCGGGAAGTTCGCGGTGCTGCTCACGCTCGCCGCGCTGACCCCGGCGTTCCTGCTGCTCACCCTGCGCATCAACACGGCCCGCCGCGCCAAGCTCGCCGAGCGCCTGACCGCGGCCGGCTGCACGCCGGTGCGCGACGAGCAGGGCGCGGAGCGGTTCGTACGCCCCTGAGCGCCGCACCCCGCCCCCGGAGCCCGGGATATCCGGACAGCGGGTGTCGGGATTCGGCGCGAGACTCGGCGTATGACGAACAGCTGGGCCGACCTGACCGCCGCCGAACCCGACCTCGCGAGGACCGTCGAGGAGCGCTTCGGCGCCTTCACGCACCATGTCCTCGCCACCCTCCGCAAGGACGGCTCCCCGCGCACCACCGGGCTCGAGGTGACCTTCCGCGGCGGCGGGCTGTGGCTCGGCATGATGCCGAACTCTCTCAAGGCGCTCGACCTGCGCCGCGACCCGCGTTTCGCGCTCCAGGCGAACCCCGGGGAGGGCCAGTCGATGGGCGGCGGTGACGTCCGGATCAGCGGCCGGGCGTTCGAGGTCGAGGACCCGGCGGAGAAGGCCGCGTACAGCGAAGAGGTGGAACCGCCGGAGCCGTTCCACCTCTTCCGTACCGAGCTGACGGAGGTCGTCCGGACCTGGGTGGAGGACGAGAAGTACCTCGTCCTCCAGGTCTGGAAGCCCGGTCAGCCGACGCGCCTGATCAAGCGCACCTAGGCGTACCCACGGGGAGCGCCTACTCCCACTCGATGGTGCCCGGCGGCTTCGACGTCACGTCGAGGACCACTCGGTTGACGTCCCGCACCTCGTTGGTGATCCGGGTGGAGATCTTCGCCAGGACGTCGTACGGCAGGCGCGACCAGTCGGCCGTCATGGCGTCCTCGGAGGAGACCGGGCGCAGCACGATCGGGTGGCCGTAGGTGCGGCCGTCGCCCTGGACGCCGACCGAGCGGACGTCGGCGAGCAGGACCACCGGGCACTGCCAGATGTCGCGGTCGAGGCCGGCCGCGGTCAGCTCCTCGCGGGCGATGGCGTCGGCCTCGCGCAGCAGGTCCAGGCGCTCCCGGGTGACCTCGCCCACGATGCGGATGCCGAGGCCGGGGCCGGGGAACGGCTGGCGCTGGACGATCTCCTCGGGCAGGCCCAGCTCCTGGCCGACCATGCGGACCTCGTCCTTGAACAGCTGGCGCAGCGGCTCGACGAGCTCGAACTCGATGTCGTCGGGGAGGCCGCCGACGTTGTGGTGGGACTTGATGTTGGCGGTGCCGGTGCCGCCGCCGGACTCGACGATGTCCGGGTAGAGGGTGCCCTGCACCAGGAAGGCGACCTCGGGGCCGTCCTCCTGGAGGATCTCCAGCTGCGCCTGCTCGAACACGCGGATGAACTCGCGGCCGATGATCTTGCGCTTGGTCTCCGGGTCGGAGACGCCGGCCAGCGCGTCGAGGAACCGCTCCTGCGCGTCGACGACCTTCAGGTTGGCGCCGGTGGCGGCCACGAAGTCCTTCTCGACCTGCTCGGTCTCGTTCTTGCGCATCAGACCGTGGTCGACGTAGACGCAGGTCAGCTGGGAGCCGATGGCCTTCTGCACGAGGGCGGCGGCCACCGCGGAGTCGACGCCGCCGGACAGGCCGCAGATGGCGCGCTTGTCGCCGACCTGGGCGCGGATCGCGGCGACCTGCTCCTCGATGACGTTGCCCGTGGTCCACGACGGGGTGAGACCGGCGCCGCGGTAGAGGAAGTGCTCCAGCACCTGCTGGCCGTGCGTGGAGTGCATGACCTCGGGGTGGTACTGGACGCCGTAGAGCTTCTTGTCGTCGTTCTCGAAGGCGGCGACCGGGACGACGTCCGTGGACGCGGTGACGGTGAAGCCCTCGGGGGCGGCGGAGCAGGCGTCGCCGTGCGACATCCACACGTGCTGCTCGTCCGGGGTGCCCTCGAAGAGGGTGGAGGCGGAGCGGGAGACGTGCAGGTCGGTGCGGCCGTACTCGCGGGCGCCGGTGTTGTCGACGGTGCCGCCGAGGCTCTGCGCCATCAGCTGGAAGCCGTAGCACATGCCGAAGACGGGGACGCCGGCCTCGAACAGCGCGCGGTCGAGGCGGGGGGCGCCCGGCTCGTAGACCGACGAGGGGCCGCCGGAGAGGATGATCGCCGCCGGGTTCTTGGCGAGCATCTCCGCGACCGGCATGGTGCTCGGCACGATCTCGCTGTAGACCCGGGCCTCGCGGACGCGGCGGGCGATGAGCTGGGCGTACTGCGCGCCGAAGTCGACGACCAGGACGGTGTCGGGGGCGGCGTGGGTCGCTGGTGACACGGGTTGCCTTCCGGCGGCTTGACAAGGGCTGTGGCACCGATTCTAACGGGGCGCCCACCACCGGATCGCGTCTCGGGACGTCTCAGGATGCGAACCGGTTTGGGCGGTCACCGTGCGGGACTGCATACTGACCGCATGCTCACGCAGACGACCTTCCTCTTTACCTATGGCAACCGGCCCGCCGGCTGCCATGGTCGTGCCGCTTGAGCTACTGACAAGCGACTTCCCAGGCGCCCCGGGCCGACAAGGCCCGGGGCGTCTGTCGTGTCCGGGCCTTGCCGATCCGGGGCACCCCACCCCGTACAGGAGCCCCCTTCATGACCACCACCGCCACGGACAAGAGCACCGCCACGGACAGGACCGGCGCCATCGACAGGACCACCGCCGCGGAGAAGACCGGTGCCCGCACCGACGAGGCCGCCTCCGTGATCACCGGCGCCCGGGAGCGCATCGACGCGCTGGACGACCGGATCATCGGCCTGATCCAGGAACGGGTGGCCGTCTCGGCCGTCATCCAGGAGGCCCGGATCACCTCCGGCGGGCGCCGGGTGAACCTCTCCCGCGAGATGGAGATCCTCGACCACTACCGCGAGGCGCTCGGCAAGCCGGGTACGGCGCTGGCGATGACGCTGCTCGAACTGTGCCGCGGTCGCATCTGAGTTCGGGCGCACCCTCACCCGTACGGCGCGTGACCGGGACGCCCGGCGCTTCGTTGGAGCTGTTGTCCGTGTCACCCAGAGGCGGGCCCGAAAGAACCACGCGTGGCTTCGCTGGAGCGGTGAGACGTACGGATCGTGCCGTGCGTCGTGGGACCTCGCTCCAGTCAAGTGACCGGACGGCAGGGGACAGCAGCCCGGTCACCCAAGAGACGGTCGGCTCCGGGGACGCCCGGGGCCGACCGGCGGGAACCCGGCCCGTCCCCCAGGTCCCGTCGGCGACGACCCGTCGCACCCATGCCGAGACCGGCACAGCAGACCAGCGGCGCAACCCCCCGGCGCCGCTCCCCGGCACCGACGCTGCCCTGACGTCGGTGCTGACGGAAGAAGGGCCCCGCGGATCCGTCCCGCGGGGCCCTTCGCCATGTCCGGCACCGGCCCGCCGGCCCGCCCGCCCGTCGGCCCGTCGGCCCGACGACGTCATGCCGGAACCCATGCAGCCACCCCGAGGCATGTGCCGAGCGCACATGCCTGTGACGCGTGACACATAAGAAAGCCGTAAGCGGGACCGCAACCATCGGCGGGGCTCGTGGATCAAACCAGGCGTACCAAGGGCCACATCCGCGCCCCCATCGCGGAGGCCTCACCCACATCGTGCGCCGGAACGCCTCCGCGCGCGCCGTACACCTTGAGGTCTTCATGAAGCTTCGCCGCGCCCTGGCCGCCGCGGCCGCGACGGCCGCCATAGCGCCGATCGCGCTGCTGTCCGCCCCCGCCGCGTTCGCCACGGACGACGTGACGCCGTCGCCGTCGGCGACGGAGAGCACGCCGAGCGCGCCGGAGACCACCCCCGAGACCACGCCGTCCGAGACGGAGTCGACGCCGGCCGACGAGGAGACCTCGCCCGCGCCCGCCGACTCCTCCCCGGCGGCCGGGGAGAGCAGCCCGGCCCCGGCCGACAGCAGCCCCGCCGCCGGTGAGAGCTCCCCCGCGCCGTCCGAGAGCACCCCGTCCGACGAGGAGTCGGAGGACGAGGACGACGACGAGGTCGTCGTCGAGGAGTGCCCGGTCGACGAGTACGGCGACCCGGTCTACGACATCAGCCAGGTGCTGCACAGCTCGCTGAGCGGCCTGCCCGAGACCGTCGTGGCCGGCAGCGGCTGGACGAACTTCAAGTTCAACGTCAGCAACTCCGGCGACGAGAGGATCGAGAACATCCTGCCCGTCGTCGGTGTCGCCGCGATGGACTGGGAGCTGGAGGACGACTACACCGACCTGATCACCGTGCAGGTCAGGAGCGGCGGCACCTGGGTCGACCTGGCCACCCAGTTCGGCGAGGGCGGCGCGCTCAACACCTTCACCCTCGAGGGCGGCCAGTCGATCAGCTACGACCTGCGGCTGAACATCAGCCGTGACGTCCCGAGCGCGATCGGCATCGCCATCGGTCTGGCGGAGTACTCCACCGAGGACGCCTGCTGGACCTCCGAGGACGAGAACTACGGCATCTACTTCTTCGAGGTCCTGCCGGCCGGTTCCGACGCGGGGAAGCCGGACGACTCCAAGCCGCAGACCGGCGGCAAGGACGAGATCACCGACGTCGACGAGGTCGACGTCGACGGTGAGCTGGCCGAGACCGGTTCGGACTCGAACCTGCCGGTCGTCGCGACCATCGGCGGTATCGCGGTGCTCGCCGGTACCGGTGTGGTCTTCGCGATGAGGCGCCGTCAGGAGGGCGCCGAGGCGTAAGCCCCGGCATCCCGGCACAAGCAAGGAGAGGACCTGCGCTCGGAGGGGGGCGCAGGTCCTTTTCCTTTGCCGTCACTTGTTCGCGTGACGCACCCGCGTCACTTCTTCGGCGGCACCGTCGGCATCCCCAGGAACGGCAGCCGCAGCGCGCCGAAGGCGTCCGCCGGGACCGCGGGCGTCTTCGGCTCGACGGCCTGGAGCCGCTCGTAGGGCAGGTGCTGCTCGGGACGGGTGTCCGGCTCGCCCTTGTTGGGCCAGTACGACATCGCCCGCTCGGCCTGCGCGGTGATGGTCAGCGAGGGGTTCACGCCGAGGTTCGCGGAGACCGCGGCGCCGTCGACCACCGAGATGCCCGGGTGCCCGTAGAGGCGGTGGTACGGGTCGATGACGCCGTTCTCGGGCGAGGAACCGATGGGGCAGCCGCCCAGGAAGTGCGCGGTGAGCGGGGTGCCCATCAGCTCGCCGATGTTGGAGCCGGCGAAGCCGTTGATCGACTCCGCGAGCGCTGTGGCGCCGTCCGTGGCGGCCTTGATCTGCATCGGGTTGGGCGCGCCGTGGCCCTGCCGGGCGGTGAGCATGCCCTTGCCGACGCCGTCCGGTTTCAGGTACGTCGTCAGGGAGTTGTCGAGCGACTGCATCACCAGGCCGATGATGGTCCGCTCCGACCAGCGCCGGTTGGACAGGGAGCGCAGGACGAGCATCGGGTGCCGTACGGCGTTGCCGAGCCAGGCCGCGAACCTGGACGCGCCCTCGGTGTAGGGCACTTGGAGGATCGTCAGGCTGCCCATGGAGTTGGAGCCCTTGCCGTAGCGGACCGGCTCGATGTGCGTGCTGGCGTCGGGGTGGACGGAGGAGGTGATGGCGACGCCCCGGGTGAAGTCGACCTTCTTCTCGCCGGTGGCCCTGCGGTAGCGCCGGTTGTCGGTCTGCGCGCCCACCAGGGCCTCGGAGTTGGTCCGGGTCAGCTCGCCGAGGCGCGGCGAGAGGTACGGCAGCCGCCCGCTCGCCTTCATCCGGTGCAGCAGGGTCTGGGTGCCGTAGGTGCCGGCGGCGAGGACGACCCGGCGGGCCTTGAAGGTGCGGCCCTCGCCCTTGCGGCGCCGGCCCGTGGGGACGGTGGTGACGGCGTAGCCGTCCTGGGAGTCACCGGTCACCGAGACGACCGTGGTCATCGGGTGCACGACCGCGCCGGCCTTCTCGGCGAGGTGGAGGTAGTTCTCGTTGAGGGTGTTCTTGGCGCCGTGGCGGCAGCCCGTCATGCACTCGCCGCACTCGGTGCAGGCGCTGCGCTCCGGGCCGGCGCCGCCGAAGTAGGGGTCGGCGACCTTCTCGCCCGGCTTCGCCCGGGTGCCCTGCCCGTCCTCGCCGTCGCCGAAGAACACGCCGACCGGCGCCATGTGGAAGGTGTCCCCGGCGCCCATCCGCTGGGCGGCGTCCTTCAGATGGACGTCCGAGGGCGTCATCGTCGGGTTGAGCCGCACCCCGAGCATGCGCTTGGCCTGGTCGTAGTACGGGCGCAGTTCCTCCTGCCAGTCGGTGATGTCCCGCCACTGCGGGTCCTCGAAGAACGGAGTCGGCGGCACGTAGAGGGTGTTGGCGTAGTTGAGCGAGCCGCCCCCGACGCCGGCGCCGGCCAGGACCATGACGTTGCCGAGCAGGTGGATGCGCTGGATGCCGAAGAGCCCGAGCTTCGGCGCCCAGAGGTAGTTCTTCAGGTCCCAGGAGTTCTTCGGCAGGCTGTCCCGGGTGAAGCGGCGTCCTGCCTCCAGGACCCCGACGGTGTAACCCTTCTCGGTCAGGCGCAGGGCGGTCACCGAACCGCCGAAGCCCGATCCGACGACGATGACGTCGTAGTCGTACGCGTCCAGAGGCACGTGCGTTCTCTCCTTTGAGCCAGCAGTGCGGCGGTGGTTCGGTGGTTCGGGGTGCTCCCCAAGGCTTCCCGGTGTGTCCGGGCGGCTCCGGGCGCTTCTAGCGGAAGCGGAAGGCCTTCATCAGGCGCAGGCTGCGGCTCATGAACGCCGCGTACTTCTCGTCGTCCATGCCGAGCGAGGGCGCCATGGGCAGCAGGCGCTGGTGGGCGACGGTCTGGGCCTCGGTGTACTTGAGGATGCCCTCCGAGCCGTGCCGGCGGCCGAGGCCGGAGTCCTTCATGCCGCCCATGGGCGACTGGACGCTGCCGTAGGCCGGGGCGTAGCCCTCGTTGACGTTGACCGTGCCGGTGCGCAGCCGGGCGGCGACCGCGCGGCCACGGCCGCCGTCCTTCGTCCAGACCGAGGAATTGAGCCCGTACGGCGTGGAGTTGGCGTGCTCGACGGCCTCGTCCTCGGTCCTGAAGCGGTAGATGGAGACGACCGGGCCGAAGGTCTCCTCGGTGCAGACCGCCATCGGCGCCTCGACGCCGTCGAGGATGGTCGGCTCGAAGAAGTACGGGCCGATGTCCGGGCGGGCGACACCGCCCGCGACGAGCTTGGCGCCCTTGGCGACGGCCTCCTCCACATGCCGCTTGACGGTCTCCAGCTGCCGCTCGCCGACCAGGGAGCCCATGTCGGCGCCGTAGGCGAGGGAGCTGCCGAGCCGCATCGCCCGGGTGCGGGCGGCGAAGCGCTCCAGGAAGGCGTCGGCGATCGACTCGTGGACGTAGAGCCGCTCGATGGAGATGCAGAGCTGGCCGGCGGAGGAGAAGCAGGCGCGTACGGCGCCCGCCGCGGCCTTCTCGATGTCGGCGTCCTCCAGGACCAGCATGGCGTTCTTGCCGCCGAGTTCGAGGGAGACGCCGACCAGGCGGGCGGCGGCGCCCTGGGCGACCTCGCGGCCGGTGCGGGTGGAGCCGGTGAAGGAGACGTAGTCGGCGTGGCGGACGACCTCGGGTCCGACGACCGGTCCCTCGCCGAGCACGACCTGGAAGACGTCGGCGGGCAGTCCGGCCTCGATGAGCAGGTCACGGGCCCACAGGGCGGTCAGGCAGGTCTCGGTGTCCGGCTTCATGACGACGGCGTTGCCGGCGACGAACGCGGGCAGGGCGTCGCCGACGGACAGCTCCAGCGGGTAGTTCCAGGGTGCGATCTGGCCGATGACGCCGCGCGGGTGGCGCAGTTCGGTCACCTTGGTGAGGGTCGGTATCGCGCCGGTGTGCCGCTTGGGGCGCAGGTAGGCGGCGGCCCTGCGGCCGTAGTGCCGGGAGGCGACGGCGACGGCCTGGACCTCCTCGTGGGCGTGCAGCCGGGCCTTGCCGGTCTCCAGCTGGATGAGGTCCAGCACCTCGGCCTGACGGGCCAGCACCAGGTCGTGGAAGCGCAGCAGCACGGCGGCGCGCTGCCGTACCGGGGTCTGCGCCCAGATCTCCTGGGCGGCGCGGGCCGCGGCGAACGCCTTCTCGACGTCCTCGGGGGTGGACTCGGGCAGGTCGGCCAGCTTCTCGCCGGTGTACGGCGAGTGGTTGGCGGTACGGCCCGAGCCGGTGACGCCCCGGGTCAGCTGGGCGACCAGCTCCGGGGTGACCACGTCGGCGGCGGTACGGGCGCCCTCCGGGGCGGGGGCGAGGGGGTTCGTGCCGGTCTGTGCCGGGGCCTGGGTCTCCGTCATGAGCCGCAGGGTATGCCGCGGCGAGGGCTTTGTGTACCCGTCGGTAACGGGGATTCACCGTCCGCTCACATGTTGCCAGTGAGCGCTGGCAACGAACGCGCTGATCAGGGCGTTGTGGCAATCGTGAGCCGGTCGCGGGCACTTTTGAAAACGGCGGTGCCGCGCTTCTCCTCGGCCGTGCCCTTGGGCATCTCGACGCGCAGTTCGTAGAGCCGGCCGTCGTCGGTGCGGACGAAGAGTTCCATCACGCGGCGCCGCAGCTCCGGCTCGCCGTAGGTGCTGTCGGACTGGACGGCCTCCCAGCCCCGGAAGCTCGTACGGGTGTACTGCGTCTGCGGGTCGTCGAAGAACTCCCAGGTCGCCGCGTGCTGCTCGGCCTGACGCATGGGCGTTCCGGGCGCCTTGTCCCACTGAGTGAGGCGGACCTGGACGGAGCCGGCCGCGTACTCGACGGCGCGGGGCTGGAAGGTGTCGCTGCCCTGCCGGGCGAACTCCTCGTACTGGTCGGGGAGGGCGAGCGTGGCGCCCATGGCCTTCTCGGGGTGGGCGGACCAGCCGGGGGTGGAGCCGGGGGTGCTCCCGGTGCTGCCTGTGCTGTCCGTGTTCCCGGTGCTGCCTGTGCTCCCGGTGCTGCCCGTGCTTCCGGTGCCTCGGGTGGTCGCGCCGGTGTCGGGGTGGGCCAGCAGGGCGATGCCCGTCCAGGCGGTGGCGACCAGGAGGGCGCCGACGCCGGCCAGGGGGAGCGGGCGGCGGTGCAGGGGGCGGCGGCGGGGCGGGGCGGAGGTGGCACCAGGGGGACGTATGACGGATATCGGCTCGGCGGACACCTCCCCGGGGAGGGGCTCGGCAGGTGCGGCCTCCCCGGCCAGGGGCTCGGCGGACGCCTCCCCGCGTATCGGCTCGGCGGACACGGGGCCGGCCCCCTCCCCCGCCGGCGCCCCGCCGGGCCTCGGCCCGACCCTCGTCTCGGGTTCCGCCGCCAGCCGCACCGTGCCGATGTCGTCCCCGAACTCCGCCAGCCGCGCGGCGTCCTGGGGCTCGGCCCCGACCGGGGGCTCCTCCGGGTCGCCCGGCCCACCGGCCACCGCCGCCAGGGCCGCCGCGCACTCCTCGGCGTCCGGGCGCAGCTCGGGTTCCTTCGCCAGCAGCCCGGCCAGCAGCGGGGTGAGGGCGCCGGCCCGTTCGGGCTCGGGCGGTTCGGCGGAGAGGATCGCGGCGAGCGTGGACTGCACCGTCGTACGGCGGAACGGGGACCATCCCTCCACGGCCGCGTACAGCAGGACGCCGAGGGACCACAGGTCGGAGGCGGGGCCGGCGGTGCGGCCGGACATGCGCTCGGGCGCGACGAACTCCAGGGAGCCGACGAACTCCCCGGTGGCGGTGAGGGACTCCTCGCCCTGGACATGGGCGATGCCGAAGTCGGTGAGGACGACCCTGCCGTGCCCGCCGATCAGCACGTTGGCGGGTTTCACGTCCCGGTGCACGATGCCGACGGAGTGCGCGGCGCGCAGCGCGCCGAGGACCGCGAGGCCGATCCGGGCCGTCTCGGCGGGCTCCACGGGGCCGCGCCGGAGCAACTCGTGCAGGGACTCGCCGCGGATCAACTCCATGACGATCCAGGGCAGTCCGTCCTCCTCCTCGACGACGACGTCGTGGATGGAGACGGCGGACGGATGGTCGACCCGGGCGGCGGCCCGCGCCTCGCGGTAGAGCCGGTGCGCGGCCCGCTGGTGGGCCTCGTCCTCCGGGTCGCCGGGCAACCGGGGCTGTTTCACGGCGACCTCGCGCTCGACCAGTTCGTCGTGCGCGCGCCACACCGTGCCCATGCCGCCCGAGCCGATGCGTTCGAGCAGCCGGTACCGGCCGCCGACCACCCGCTCCTCGGCGCCCCGGCCGACCCGCTTGTCACTCATGCGCCATGCCTACCGCGCGCGGCCGGGGCGGCGCCAGTTCAGAGGGGCTTGATCTCCAGGTCCTGGATGACGTTCGCCGCCACTTCCTGGCCCCGCTCGGTGAAGTCGCCGTCGCCCGGGTAGCTGATCAGCACCTTGTACATGTCGCCCCCGGACGACTTGTAGTAGAAGAGCTGCACCTCGCGCGGGCGCGGGTTCTGGAGGTCGTTGGTGTCGTAGCGAACCGTGTTCAGCGCCGACTTCTTGCCCTTGTACCGAGTCTCCTCGGTCTCCGTCCGGGGCCCCTCGGGCATACCGAGGTCGTAGTCGCCGCTGGCCTTGAACGTCTCGTTGTCGGCGTACATCTCGGCTGCCGCGGAGTTCTTGATGGTGCCCGAGGTGTCGTCCTTCTTGCGGGCGACCTGCGCACGGATCCAGATGGCGCCGCTCAGGTCCGTGTAAGTGACCCAGTTCTGGTCGGAGTTGTCCGCGTCCGGCTTGCCCACCTTGTACTCCTCGGGCACGCTCAGGGTCACGCCGAGGTTCGTGTGCGCGTGCCGGGCCCAGGGGTCCGGCTTCTCCTCGTCCCCGAACGGGTCGGCGAGGACCAGGCCGGCCGCTGCGACGACCACGGCGAGGAAGGCCGCACCGATCCCGACGAGCGTCCCCCGGCCGACGCGCACTCCGCCGCCGCCCCCGGCCGGCGCGAACGGCACGACCTGGGTGGGCGCGAGCGCCGGCGGGTTGGCGGCCGCCTCCAGCAGCGCACGCGTCTGCGCCGCGTTGGGACGGCGGGCCGGGTCCTTCTGGAGCAGCCCGGTGATGACCTCGGCGAGCGGGCCCTGCGCGGAGGCGGGCGCGGCCGGGGTGGCGTTGAGGACGGACTGGAGGGTGGCCGGGGTGTTGCTGCGGCGGAACGGGGAGACGCCCTCGGTCGCCGCGTAGAGCACCACGCCGAGGGACCACAGGTCGCTGGCGGGGCCCGGGCGCTGGCCCAGCACCCGCTCGGGGGCGATGTACTCGGGCGAGCCGACGAAGCCGCCGGTGTCCGTCAGGTTGGTCTCGCCCTCGATCTGCGCGATGCCGAAGTCGGTGAGCACGACCCGGTCGTGCCGTCCGAGCAGCACGTTGTCCGGCTTGACGTCCCGGTGCAGGATGCCCGCCGCGTGCGCGGCCTCCAGTGCGCCGAGCACCTCCAGGCCGACGCGGGCGGCGTCGCGGGCGCCGAGGGTGCCCTCCTGGAGGGCGCTGCCCAGGGAGCGGCCCTGGACCAGCTCCATCACGATCCACGGCTGGCCGTCGACGACGGCGACGTCGTGGACGTTGACGACACTGGGGTGGTCGAGCCGGGCCGCGGCCCGGGCCTCGCGGCGCATCCGCTCGAAGGCGTTGGCGCGTTCACGCTCGGGAAGGTGGTCCGGGATGCGGGGCTCCTTGACGGCCACCTCGCGGTCCACGGTCTCGTCCTTGGCCCGCCACACCGTGCCCATGCCGCCGTGGCCGAGTTTGCTCAGCAGCCGGTAGCGGCCCGCGATCAGGCGGCCGGTGCCGGGTTCCGGGGCGGCGGGCCGCTGCGGCGCGACCTGCGTGGGTTCCGGGGCGGCGGGCGGCGCGACCTGGGCGGGTGCCGCGTACGGGTTGCCCGGGTGGGGCACGTGGTGCGGCTGTGGAACACCCGCGGACGGTCTCGGCGGTTGCAGACCGAAACTGGTTGGTTCGTCGGCCCCGTAAGGGCCTCCCCCGTTGCTGCTCATGCATCCATCCATATCGCGCCAAGGGCCCGTCAATCCACCTCGAACGGTGTCCGGTCACAGACCCGTGACCCGAGGCACGGCTTATCTCCCATTTATGAGCATCGCCACCGCCGACACCCCCGCGACCACCACCGCCACCGCCAGGAGCACGCTCACCAGCACGCCCCGGGGGGAACGCCAGACCGACCCGGCGGGCGCTCCGGGGGTCCGGCCGGTGGCGAGGTAGTCGCGGAGCATCCACTCGGCGCGGGCCGCCTCCAGCCGCCGCGGCGGGTCGCGCTCCAGCAGGCCCCGTACGACGGGCAGCAGGGGTGCGGCCTGCGGCGGCGGCCGGATCTCGTCGGAGACGACGGCGTGCAGGATGCCGCCCAGCGTGTCGCGCCGGAACGGCGACTCACCGCTGACCGCCGTGCACAGCAGCGCGCCCACCGACCACAGGTCGGCGGCGGGTCCGGCGGCGGCGCCGGACATCCGCTCGGGCGCGGTGTACTCGGGGGAGCCGACGAAGGTGCCGGTCTCGGTGAGGGTGCTGGCACCGGCCACCTGGGCGATGCCGAAGTCGGTGAGGACGACCCGGCCGGTGGTGGCGTCGACGAGCACGTTCGCGGGCTTGATGTCCCGGTGCAGCACCCCGGCCGTGTGCGCGGTCCGCAGCGCGCTGAGCAGGTCGGCGCCGATCCGGGCGGCCTCGGCGGGGTCGACGGGACCGTGTGTGTGGATCAGGTCGGCGAGCGAGCCGCCGTCGATCAACTCCATCACTATGTACGTCCGTTCGGCGTGCTCCACCACGTCGTGCACGACGACGACGTGTGGATGGCGCAGCCGTGCGACCGCCCGCGCCTCGCGCAGGGTGCGCTCACGGCGCAGCCGGAGTTCGGCCGGGGAGTGCGAGCCGGAGTCGGTCTCGTCGAAGGGCAGTTCCTTGACCGCGACACGCCGTCCGAGCAGCTGGTCGGTGGCCCGCCACACCACGCCCATCCCGCCGCGTCCGATCCGGTCCTCCAGCCGGTAACGTCCCGCGATGATCCGGACGTCGCCGTCCCCCTGATCCCCATGGGTCGCCATACGTCCCATCATGCCCCGCCGGACGGCCCTCTTCCGCGGTGCCGACCGGCCAACTGTGCGAGAGCTGTGGCGCGTTCGCAGCAGGTGGGCGGTCGGTTCAGCCCTCGCGCCAGCTCCGCAGCACGCTCTCGAACCGCTCCTCGGCGACTTCCCATTCACCGGCGGGGGCGGCCATGTAGAAGGCGTACTCGACCCCGCTGTCGGCGATGTACATCTGGTCGACGGCCCGGTACGGCCCCGGGAAGGCCGTGTCCTTGGCCAGCGCGGTCCACGTCCACTCCATCCGGGACGCCTGGCGGTCCCGGTAGACGACGGGTTCCAGGGAGAGCGTGGTGTAGTCGACGAGCCGCTTGGCCAACCCCTTGTCCAGGGAGACCTGGTGGGCGTACGCCTCGTCGAAGTCCGGCGCGCCGTCCACGGAGATGCGCAGCAGGTTCCGGCCGCCGTCGGGCGAGTAGTCGACCGACCGGATGTCGCCGGACTCGGTGGGGTTGGTCCGCTCCCAGCCCTCGGGCACGGAGATCCCGAAGCCCAGGGGGTCGCTGACGGCGACCCAGCCGGCGGGGGTGTTGTCGCGCGGGGTCTCGCCGGGCGTGGCCGAACCGGTGGGCTTGTCCGTGGGCTTGTCCGTCGGCGTGTCGGCGTCCGTGGGCGTCGGGCTCGGCGAGGAGGACGTCCCGTCGGAGCGCTCGCCCTGGCCCCACTTCTGGAGCGCGGCGACCGTGCCCCCGCCGACCAGCGCGGCGAGCACCACGACGAGCGCGAGACCGCGCAGCCGCCGCGCCCGGGACGGACCGGCGGGCGGCGGGTACGAGGCCGGGGGGTAAGGCGTGGCGGGTGAGTACGCCGACGCCGGTGGGTACGGCGTGGCCGGTGCGTACGCCGACGCCGGAGGGTACGGCGTGGCGGGGGCCGCCTCCGGGGTCGTACGGGCCTCGGGGGTGGCCGCCGGGTGCGCGGCCTGCGTCGGCACGTACGTCTGCGCCGCGGGCGGCCGCCGTCCCTCCGCGGCCTCGGCGAGCATGGCCTCGGCCGCGGCGGCGTCGGGGCGTGCCGCGGGGTCCTTGTGGAGGAAGGCCGCGATGACCGGACCGAGCGGTCCGGCGTTCTCCGGCCGGTCCGCCTCCTCCTCCACCACGGCCTGCATGGTGGTCAGCGGCGAGGTGCGGCGGAACGGCGATCTGCCCTCGACGGCGGTGTACAGGGTGGCGCCGAGCGCCCACAGGTCGGAGGCCGGGCCGGGGTCGTGGCCGCGGATCCGCTCCGGGGCGAGGTAGTCGACGGAGCCGACGACCTCTCCGGTGCGGGTGATGGTGGTGTCGCCCTCGATCTGCGCGATGCCGAAGTCGGTGAGCAGGACCCGGCCGTCGTCGCCGAGCAGCACGTTGCCGGGCTTGACGTCGCGGTGCAGGACACCGGCGGTGTGCGCGGCGCGCAGGGCCCGCAGCACCCACAGTCCGATCCGGGCGGCCTCGCGCGGTTCGACGGAGCCCCGCTCCTTGACCGCGTCGGCCAGGGACCTGCCCTCGACGAGCTCCATCACGATCCACGGCCGGGAGTCGTGGTCGAGGACGTCGTGCACGGTGACCACGGCGGAGTGGTTGATCCGGGCCGCCGCGCGGGCCTCCGCCCGGGTACGGGCGAGCAGCCGGTCCCGGTCGCTCTCCGACACGAAGTGCCCCGCGGTCAACTCCTTGATCGCGACGGCCCGGTGGAGGACCTCGTCGTGCGCCCGCCACACCCGGCCCATGCCTCCGGCACCGATGGCGTCGGCCAGCCGGTAGCGACCCGCGAGAAGCCGGCCCTGCATCTGATTCACGTTGCCCCGCAATGCTCTTGACAGGGTCACATTAGGGACCGGGTCGCGCACAGGGAACTGGCGGCACGGCACAGAGACACCACTGTGACTGTTGTCGCTTCCACCCCTGGAAGGGAACCGTCCGCTCTCCGTCACCGACAGTCGGGGAGACCGTTCACCCGGTGACCTGGTAGGTGGTCGACGCCTGCTCGAACAGCCGTGTCACCTCGTCCCGTTCCGCCTCCGGGCCGCGCACCTGCACGACATGGAACCGGCCGTCGACCAGGATCGCGAGATTGCGTACGTACCTCTCCCGGCCCGCGTCGTCGGTCCAGGTGAACTGGCCCTCGGCCATGGTCCGTCCGCCCACCTCGATGGTCTTCAGACCGGTGGAGGTGGCCCAGCTGGAGTCCCGGTAGGGCTGGAGCTCGGGCTCGCTCTCGCGCTGGTACGCCATCGGGTCGGCCCCGAACTGCGAGGCGCTGTCCCGGCCGGGGACGACGATCAGCTCGAAGTCGCCGTGGGTGTAGAGCACTTGGCCGCGTCCGTTCTTCGGGGTCCGGTCCCAGCCGTTGGCGACGGCGACCCGGAAGCCCTCGTCGTCGGCGCGCAGGGCGAAGCCGTCGGCGGTCTCGGGCCCGGTGGTCTGCGACTCGTTGGAGTCCGCCGTCTTCGAGGGGGTTCCGGTGGGGTTCGGTGTGGTCTGGTCGGGGCGGGGCTCGCTGCTGGCCTCCGGCGCGCCACTGGCCTCGCCGGTGGCCCCGGTCCGGCCGGTGTCGCCGGTGCCGTCGGTGCCGGCCTTGGGCATGAAGAGCACGGCGTAGGCGATGGCGCCGGCCATCAGGAGCAGCACCAGCAGAAGCAGGGTGCGGCCGAGGCGGCGCGGTGACGCGGCCTCCTCCCGGGCCCGCTTGTGGCGTCCGTGGTGCGCGGGGAGCTGGGCCCGCCGCTTGCGCACGAGTTCGCCCCGGCGGCGCACCACCGGAAGACGGCTGGTGTCGACGGGCGGCGCGGCGACGACGTACGCACCGGCGTCCGGCTCGGGCGCGGAGCGGACCAGCGAACGCAGCCAGCCGCGCAGCTCCTCGAAGTCGAGCCGCTCGGTGGGGTCCTGGCGCAGCAGGGACTCCACGACCGGCCGCAGCGGTCCGCACTCCTCGGCGAAGGCGGGCGGTTCGGCGCAGACGAGCTGCACCAGTTCGGCGGTGGACTCCTCCGGGTACGGGGCGTGGCCCTGTACGGCCCGGAAGAGCAGCGCGCCGAGCGCCCACAGGTCGGTCGCGGGGCCGATCGGCGCCGCCAGCTGCCAGTTCTCGTGGACGGGGCCGGCCTGCTCGGGAGCCCACCGCTCGGTGACCGGTCCGACGACGGCCATCCGGGCCTGCCGTGCGCGCTCCGCGGCCAGCGCGGTCGCCGGGCCGCGCCGCACGGGCGCCTCGGCGGCCAGTTCCTCCCACCGGCTGGGCCCGCCGGGCGGACCGACCTGGGCGCCGGGGCCCTGGGCGCCGGGGAGGGCGGCGTGCGGGGGGCGGCCCTGTACGGCGGCGGGGCCCGTGGGTCCGGCCGGTCGCGGTACGGGGGCGGGGGCGTGCGGGCCGACGCCGGAGGGGGGCAGCGCGGTGCGGCCCGGACCCTGCTGAACCGGCGGGCGGTTGCCGGACTCCGGGAGCGCGGGTCCGGCCCCGGTGCGGGGTGCGGCGCCGTGCCAGGGGGTGGCGCGTACGCCGTAGGGGTCGGCGATCTGGCCGGGCGGGCCGGCGGGGGGCGCGGCGGGCTGCCCGGCGGCGGGAAGCGGCTGCGGCCCGTGGGCGGGCGGGTACGGCGACTGCCCGGCGGCCCCGCCGCCTGACGGATACGGCGCCTGCCCCGGCGGGTACGGCTGCTGCCCCGGGCCGCCCTGCGGCGGATACCCCGGCTGCCCCGCACCGGCGCCGTACGGCGGCTGAGCCGTGCCGCCGCCCGCCTCCGGGGACGGGCGGGCGCCCGGCAGGGCCGTGCGGTCGTGCTGCTGGGCCTCCTGGACCCGGGCCGCGGCCCGCGCACCGGCCCGGTACGCGGCGATGGCCCCGGCCCGCGCGGCGCGTACGTCCGCGCCGCCCTCCACGGCCCGGGGGGCGGGCGCGCCGCCTCCACCCCGGTTGCCGCCCGCGCCACGGTCGGCGCCGGCCGGGGGAAGACCGCCGGCGGCCCGTGCCTCGATCGCGGCGCGACGGGCGCCCTCCGGGTCGACCTCGACCGAGACGGCGGCACCCGCCGCGCCCCGGCCGCCGGGGCCGGCCCCGGCGGGGTCCGCGCCGTCGTCGCCCTCGGCGGGCGGCACCGGGTCGTACCCGCACAGCGCCTCCTCCGCGGCGCCGACGGCGAGCCCGGTGAGCATCACCCGCCCGTCGTCGCAGACGAGCACGGTCCGCGCGGTGATGTTGCGGTGCACCCAGCCGTGGGCGTGCAGCACCCGCAGCGCCATCAGCACGTCGGCGGCGACCTCGGCCGCCCGGTACGGCGTCAGCGGCTTCTCCGCGAGGAGCGCGGCAAGCGGTCGCGCCGGCACCATCTCGCTGACGATCCACAACGAGCCGCCCTCGGCGAACACGTCGAAGACCTGGTCGAGCCGGGGATGGTCGGGTATCCGGGCCGCGGCCTGGGCCGCCTCCACCGCCCGCCGCACGGCCGGGTCGGTGGGCCGCCGGGTGCCGCCGCGGCCGGCGGGCCGCCGTGCCGCACCCCGCTCGCGCGCGGTGAATCCGTCGGGCAGCCCCTCGGCGTCGAGCACCTCCGCCTCGACCACCTCGGGCAACGGCACCTGGCGGACCAGGACTTCCTGCCCGCTGTAGGTGTCGAAGGCGCGGGTCTCGGTGAGTTCGTACTCGTCCGACGGCGGCAGCGGCAGGCGGTAGCGGTCGGCGAGCACTCGACCCGCGTAGTCGTCCACGATGCCTCCCCCGGCCGCCCGGTTGGTCAAATCCGTTCGCCTTGCGTCCCGTTGTGCCCCCGATGTCGGCTGCTTACGGTCCGCAAGCACTCACGATACGTGCCGGAGGCAACTCACAAAGAGGGGATGCCAGATCTCACGCCCCAAACCGTGACCAGTCACCGAAGCCGGTTGATCACGACCTCGGCTCGAAGGACCTGGTGAGCGTCCGCCATGTGGCCTTACGGGAGTCACTGCCCCAATTGGCCGCCTCGGCCGTGTACATGAGGCCGTATCCCAGATCGTCGTCGACGACGAACCCGCGGTCGATGCTGCGGTACTTGGTGCCGCCATCGACATAGGTGAACTCCCAGTCGGCCGTGTTCCAGCCCCGGTAGTCCACCGCCTCTATGCGGATCCGCTGGTACTGCGAGCGCACCATGCCGCGCTCCTGGTTCTCCCAGTCGGCAACCGGGTCGTCCTTGGGCTGGGTGGTCCAGCCGATGAGCAGCTTCTGCCCGTCGGGCCCGGTGAACCGGTCCCCCGCCGTGCTGGAGGAGACGTACTTCCAGCCCTTGGGCAGCCCGATGGAGTAGCCCTGGCCGCCCTGGTGGGTGGTGGCCGCGCCGCTGTTCGAACCGCTGTCCGCGTCGTCGTCGGAGGAGTCCTTGGACGAGCCGTCGGAGGAGTCGTCGTCCGCGTCGTCGTCGGCGCTCGGGCCGGCGTCGGCCGAGGCGCCGGAACCGGCCGGGGCGGACTCCTTCCCGTCGCCGTCCGGACGCGTGCCGCCGCTCTCCTCGGCCTTGGGGTTCTCGCCGGCGCTGGCCTTGGTCGAGGGCTTCGCCCCGCCGCTCGCCGCGTCCTCGGAGTCGTCACCGTTGAACACGAGCGCGAGCACCACACCGAGTACGGCGACGAGGACCGCGGCGATGATCACCAGGGTCCGCCGCGGCACCACGTCGGTGATCGGCGCCCTGCGCACCTGCCTGGGCGGCAGGTCCGGCAGATCCGGCGGAGTCATCACGGGCCAACCCGAACTGCGCCCGCCCGACTTGGCGTCACCGGCCCCGCTCGACGGCCCGCCGGACGCGCCACCGGAGGCCCCACCGGACGGAGAAGCCGTGACCGCACCGGAACCAGAACCGGCCTCGGTCCCGGAAGCAGAACCGGCAGAACCGGCGGAACCAGCGGAACCGGCGGAACCGCCCGACCCCGCGGCCGACTTGGCGCGAGCGGTAGCGGCCGCTGCCCCCGTCCCCGCGGCGACGGCGGCCTTGCGCACGGAGCGCAGCGCCCCGCGCAACCGCTCCCCGGCCTCCCCCGAACCCGAGCCGGAGCCCGCACCCGCACCCGACGCCGACCGCGAACGGCCCTTCCCCGACCCCCCGTCGGGCTGCGCCGGCAGCGGGACGACCTTCGTCGCGTCCAGCGGCTCCGCCGCCCTCGGCGCCGGCGCGTGGATGACGTCGTTGAGCATGACCCGCGCGCCCGCGTCGTCGAGCCGCTGGGCCGGGTCCTTGGTGAGCAGCCCGTGGATGACGTCCCGCAGCGGCCCGGCGTTCTTGGGCTCCTCCAGCGGCTCGGTCATCACCGCGGTGAGCGTCGCGATGGCCGAGCCCTTGTCGTACGGGGGCACACCCTCGACGGACGCGTACAGCAGACCGCCGAGCGACCACAGGTCGGCGGCCGGTCCGGGCTTGTGCCCGCGGGCCCGCTCCGGGGAGATGTAGGAGGGCGCGCCGACGAGCATGCCGGTGGAGGTGATGGACGGGTCGCCCTCGACCTGGGCGATGCCGAAGTCGGTGAGCACGACCCGGCCGTCCTCGGCGATGAGCACGTTGGAGGGCTTCACGTCGCGGTGCAGGATGCCCTGGCGGTGGGCCAGGCGCAGCACGTCGAGGACGGCGAGCCCGACCTCGGCGGCGCGCCTGGGCTCCAGCAGGCCGTCCTCCCGGATGACCTCGGCGAGCGACTTGCCCTCGACCAGCTCCATCACGATCCAGGGCCGGTCGTCCTCCTCGACCACGTCGAAGACGGTCACCGCGCTGTTGTTGCGGATCCGGGCGATCGCCTTGGCCTCGCGCAGCGTCCGGGTGATGAGCCGGCGCTTCTCCTCCTCGTCGATGTTCGACGGGAAGCGCAGCTCCTTCACGGCGACGGTCCGGCCCAGGGTCTCGTCCTCGGCGCGCCACACGGTGCCCATGCCGCCGCGGCCCAGTACGTCTCCCAGCCGGTACCGCCCGGCGAGGAGACGTGCGCTGCTGTCCTGACGGGATGACCCCGCCCGCTCCGCCTCCGACATGCGTCCCCTCATGCAACCCGCCCTGACAGAGCCTCCATTGTCCCTCACCCGACAAGTGCCCGACGCCCAGGGTGCCGCTGGTGCGCGAGAGGTCCGCGGCCCGGGGACAGCTCCGGTGAAACGGAGCATTCCGCGCCCCGCCGAGGGCGCGGAGTGCCGACTCGAACACGGGCCGCTCACACCCGAGTTCGACTCCCCCGCGCCGCCCGGCGGCCGTCCTCCGCCCTCACAACGGCACGATGTCCGGCGCCCCGAGCCGTGCCGCGTCCGCCGTCAGGTCGTCCGGCTGGCGCTGGGACTCGCGCTCCGCCTCGACCCGCTTCTCGTAGTGCTGCACCTCGCGTTCGATGTGGTCCTTGTCCCAGCCGAGCACCGGCGCCATCAGTTCCGCCGCCTCGCGCGCGCTGAGCGTGCCGCGGTCGAAGGTCTCGATGGAGATACGGGTGCGGCGGGTCAGTACGTCGTCCAGGTGCCGCGCGCCCTCGTGCGAGGCCGCGTAGACCACCTCGGCGCGCAGGTAGTCCTCGGCGGCGCGCAGCGGCTCCCCGAGGCCGGGGTCGGCGGCGACGAGGTCGAGGACCTCCTCCGCCATCGAGCCGTACCGGTTGAGGAGGTGTTCCACGCGCACCACGTGCAGTCCGGTCCGGGCGGCGATGCGGGCCCGGGCGTTCCACAGCGCGCGGTAGCCCTCCGCGCCCAGCAGCGGGATGTCCTCGGTGACGCAGTCGGCGACGCGCAGGTCGAGCCCGTGCACGGCCGCGTCCACCGCGTCCTTGGCCATGACCCGGTACGTCGTGTACTTGCCGCCCGCGACCACGACGAGCCCCGGCACCGGATGGGCCACGGTGTGCTCGCGCGAGAGCTTGCTGGTGGCGTCCGACTCCCCGGCCAGCAGCGGCCTGAGTCCGGCGTACACGCCCTCCACGTCGTCCCTGGTGAGGGGCACCGAGAGCACGGAGTTGACGTGTTCCAGCAGGTAGTCGATGTCCGCGCTGGAGGCGGCCGGATGGGCCTTGTCGAGGTCCCAGTCGGTGTCCGTGGTGCCGATGATCCAGTGCCGGCCCCAGGGGATGACGAAGAGCACGGACTTCTCGGTGCGCAGGATCAGGCCGGTCGCGGAGTGGATCCGGTCCTTGGGCACGACCAGGTGGATGCCCTTGGAGGCGCGGACGTGGAACTGTCCGCGCTCCCCGACCATGGCCTGGGTGTCGTCGGTCCACACGCCGGTGGCGTTGACGATCTGCTTGGCGCGGATCTCGTACTCCCCGCCGGCCTCGACGTCCTGCACCCGGGCGCCGACCACCCGCTCGCCCTCGCGCAGGAACCCGGTGACCCGGGCGCGGTTGGCGACCTGGGCGCCGTACGCGTAGGCGGTGCGCACCAGGGTGGCGACGTAGCGGGCGTCGTCCATCTGGGCGTCGTAGTACTGCATGGCCCCGACCAGGGCCTCCCGCTTCAACGCGGGCGCGATCCTGAGCGCCTGACGTCGGCTCAGGTGGCGGTGGACGGGCAGGCCCCGGCCGTGGCCGCGGGCCATCGACATGGCGTCGTAGAGGGCGACGCCGGCACCGGCGTAGAGGCGCTCCCAGCCGTTGTGCTGGAGGGGGTAGAGGAAGGGCACCGGCTTCACCAGGTGCGGGGCGAGCCGCTCCAGCAGCAGGCCGCGTTCCTTGAGGGCCTCGCGGACGAGGGCGAAGTCGAGCATCTCCAGATAGCGCAGGCCGCCGTGGATCAGCTTGCTGGATCTGCTCGACGTGCCCGACGCCCAGTCACGCGCCTCGACCAGCCCGGTGGACAGTCCTCGGGTCACCGCGTCCAGCGCGGTGCCCGCGCCGACCACTCCGGCTCCCACGACCAGCACGTCCAGCTCACGCTCGGCCATTGATGCGAGTGACTCGGCGCGTTGCGCCGGCCCCAGTGTCGCTGTCCTCACCGCTGCCTCCCGCTGTAGGTCCCGCCGGCATCACCCGTGGGGCGAAGCCCGGTCAAGTCCCCCATGCCCAGAATTCTGACCGGGTTGCCCGACTTCAGCCACCAGTCGCCCTCAGCCTGTGGACAACCTTCACCGCGCCGTCCGTCGGCGGTCGCCCGCCTGCCGGAAAGACACAGTGGATCAATCCCGTATTTCGGTCATATTTACTCCTAGTGTGACATTGCGCTCGCTCATTCTGTCCCCAGCGTTTGCGCACCTGTCCCGCTTCGGCTACTGGGAAGGACGGCCCACGCCATGCCCGCAGATCTCGCCGTCATCGGACTCGGCCCCTTCGGCCTGCCGCTGGCACAGACGGCCGTGGCGGCCGGCATCCCCACCCTCGGGTACCGCACCGGGCCGGAGCCCGGGTCGCTCAGCCCGGCGGAGCTTCGCCGCATGCTCGCGGCGGGCTTCCGGCACGCCACCAGCCCGGCCGAACTGGGCCGGGTGCGCACCGCGGTCATCTGCGCGCCGACGCCCCGCGGCGCGGACGGCGGCCTGGACCTCGCCCAGGTGGAGACGGCCGCCCGCACCCTGGCCGGGCACATGCGCCCGCACACCACGGTGGTGCTGGAGTCGGCGGTCCCGCCGGGCACCACGGAGGACTTCCTGCGCCCGCTCCTGGAAGAGGGCTCCGGCCTGCGCGCGGGCCGCGACTTCCACCTCGCCTACTCGCCCAGTCGGGTGGACCCCGGCAACCGGGACTTCGTGCCGGCGACCACTCCCCGGGTGATCGGCGGTCTGACCCCGGCCTGCACGGAGTCGGCGGCCGCGTTCTACTCGCGGCTCACCGACAAGGTGGTCCGCGCGCGGGGCCCCCGGGAGGCGGAGACGGTCCAGCTGCTGGAGACCAACTACCGCCACGTCAACATCGCCCTGGTCAACGAGATGGCCGTCCTCTGCCAGGAGTTGGGCGTCGACCTGTGGGACGTCATCCGCTGCGCGGAGACCAAGCCCTTCGGCTACCAGGCGTTCCGCCCCGGCCCGGGCGTCGGCGGCCACTCGGTCCCCCAGGAACTGCCCGTCCCCACCGGCCGCACCCTGCGCATGGTGGAACTGGCCCAGCAGGTCAACAGCCAGATGCCCCGTTACGCCGTCCAGCGCGCCGCGACCCTGCTGAACGAGCACGGCAAGTCGGCCCGGGGCGCCCGCGTGCTGCTGCTCGGGGTGACGTACAAGCCCGACCTCGCCGACCAGCAGTCCACTCCGGCCGAGGAGATCGCCGTCCGGCTGATGAGCCTCGGCGCCTCCGTCAGCTACCACGACCCGCACGTCCCGTCCTGGAACGTCCTGGACCGCCCGCTCCCCCGCGTGGACTCCCTCTACGAGGCGGCGGCCGACGCCGACCTGACGATCCTGCTCCAGCAGCACCGCACGTACGACCTCCAGGCCCTGTCGGTGAAGGCCCAGCTCCTGCTGGACACCCGGGGCGCCACGCCCACGGGGGCGGCGCACCGGCTCTGAACGCCGTAGGCCCATGCGAAAGGGCCGGTCCCCTCGAGGAGGACCGGCCCTTCCCGTGTGTCAGCGCTGGTGCTGCGAGTCCGCGACCGTCACCTCGACGCGCTGGAACTCCTTCAGCTCGCTGTACCCGGTGGTGGCCATGGCCCGGCGCAGCGCGCCGAAGAAGTTCATGGAGCCGTCGGGGGTGTGCGACGGGCCCGTGAGGACCTCCTCGATGGTGCCGACGGTGCCGAGGTCGACCTTCTTGCCGCGCGGCAGCTCCTCGTTCACCGCCTCCATGCCCCAGTGGTGGCCCTTGCCCGGCGCGTCCGTGGCACGGGCCAGCGGGGAGCCCATCATCACGGCGTCGGCGCCGCAGGCGATCGCCTTGGGGAGGTCGCCGGACCAGCCCACGCCGCCGTCGGCGATGACGTGCACGTACCGGCCGCCGGACTCGTCCATGTAGTCGCGGCGGGCTGCGGCCACGTCCGCGACGGCGGTCGCCATCGGGACCCTGATGCCGAGCACGTTGCGGGTGGTGTGCGCGGCGCCGCCGCCGAAGCCCACCAGCACGCCGGCCGCGCCGGAGCGCATCAGGTGCAGGGCCGCGGTGTAGGTGGCGCAGCCGCCGACGATGACGGGGACGTCCAGCTCGTAGATGAACTGCTTGAGGTTGAGCGGCTCGTGCGAGGAGGAGACGTGCTCCGCGGAGACGGTGGTGCCGCGGATGACGAAGATGTCCACGCCGGCGTCGACGACCGCCTTGGAGAACTGGGCGGTGCGCTGCGGGGAGAGCGCGGCCGCCGTGACCACGCCGGAGTCGCGCACCTCCTTGATGCGCGCGCCGATCAGCTCCTCCTTGATGGGGGCGGAGTAGATCTCCTGGAGACGGCGGGTGGCGGTCTCGGTGGGCAGCCCGGCGATCTCGTCGAGCAGCGGCTGCGGGTCCTCGTGGCGCGTCCACAGCCCTTCGAGGTTCAGCACGCCGAGGCCGCCGAGCTCACCGATGCGGATCGCGGTGGCCGGGGAGACGACCGAGTCCATGGGAGCGGCGAGGAACGGCAGCTCGAAGCGGTAGGCGTCGATCTGCCAGGCGATCGAGACCTCCTTCGGGTCCCGCGTACGGCGGCTCGGAACGACGGCGATGTCGTCGAAGGCGTACGCGCGGCGGCCGCGCTTGCCGCGCCCGATCTCGATCTCAGTCACGTCTGTGGCCTTTCCCTGATGCGTTTCAGCGTCTTCCAGTATCGCCGACGGGCACGGCGAGGGCGGCCCCGGAGGTCCCGGGGCCGCCCTGCTGGAGCCTTGTGGTGCCTGGTGACTACTTGTTGCGGCTGTAGTTCGGCGCTTCGACCGTCATCTGGATGTCGTGCGGGTGGCTCTCCTTGAGACCCGCCGAGGTGATCCGGACGAACTGGCCGTTGGCCTGGAGGTCGGGGACGGTGCGGCCGCCGACGTAGAACATCGACTGGCGCAGGCCGCCGACCAGCTGGTGGACGACCGAGGAGAGCGGGCCGCGGTAGGGGACCTGGCCCTCGATGCCCTCGGGCACCAGCTGCTCGTCGGAGGCGACGCCCTCCTGGAAGTAGCGGTCCTTGGAGAAGGACTTGCGGTCGCCGCGGGACTGCATGGCGCCCAGCGAGCCCATGCCGCGGTACGACTTGAACTGCTTGCCGTTGATGAACAGCAGCTCGCCCGGGGACTCGGCGCAACCCGCGAGGAGCGAGCCGAGCATCACCGTGTCGGCGCCCGCGACGAGCGCCTTGGCGATGTCGCCGGAGTACTGCAGGCCGCCGTCGCCGATGACCGGGATGCCGGCCTCCTTGGCGGCGAGCGAGGCCTCGTAGATGGCGGTGACCTGCGGGACGCCGATACCGGCGACGACGCGGGTGGTACAGATCGAGCCGGGTCCGACACCGACCTTGATGCCGTCCACGCCGGCGTCGATCAGGGACTGGGCGCCGTCCCGGGTGGCGATGTTGCCGCCGATGACGTCCACGCCGGCGGAGTTCGACTTGATCTTGGCGACCATGTCGCCGACCAGCCGGGAGTGGCCGTGCGCGGTGTCCACGACGATGAAGTCGACGCCGGCCTCGATGAGGGCCTGGGCGCGCTCGAAGGAGTCACCGGCGACGCCGACGGCGGCGCCGACCAGCAGGCGGCCCTCGCCGTCCTTGGCGGCGTTCGGGTACTTCTCCGCCTTCACGAAGTCCTTGACCGTGATCAGGCCCTTGAGGATGCCCGAGTCGTCGACCAGCGGCAGCTTCTCGATCTTGTGCTTGCGCAGCAGCTCCATGGCCTCGACGCCGGAGATGCCCACCTTGCCGGTGACCAGCGGCATCGGGGTCATGACCTCGCGGACCCGGCGCGAGCGGTCCGACTCGAAGGCCATGTCACGGTTGGTGACGATGCCGAGGAGCTTCTTCTCGGGGTCGGTGACCGGCACGCCGCTGATGCGGAACTTGGCGCAGAGCGCGTCGGCCTCGGCGAGCGTGGCGTCCGGGTGGACGGTGATCGGGTCGGCCACCATGCCGGACTCGGAGCGCTTGACCAGGTCGACCTGGTTGGCCTGGTCCTCGATGGAGAGATTGCGGTGCAGTACGCCGACGCCGCCCTGGCGGGCCATCGCGATCGCCATGCGCGACTCGGTGACCTTGTCCATGGCGGCGGACAGCAGCGGGATGTTGACCCGGACGTTCTTGGAGACGTACGAGGCGGTGTCGATGTCGTCGGGCGCCATGTCGGACGCGCCCGGCAGCAGCAGCACGTCGTCGTAGGTCAGCCCGAGTGTCGCGAATTTGGCGGGCACTCCGTCGACGTTGGCAGTCATGACACCTTCCCCAAATGGCCTTGATCGGTGCGGATGTCCATGCTAACGGGAAGCGGGGGTGGCAAATTCCACGGTTCCGGGCACTCCGCGGCCTCGTATGTTCGTACGGAGTCGGGGCGGCGCCCGTTCAGGCCGGGGCGGGTCACTGCTCGGCGAGCGCCCGCAGCCTGCTCAGTGCCCGGTGCTGGGCGACCCGGACGGCTCCGGGTGACATTCCCAACATCTGTCCCGTCTCCTCCGCGGTGAGGCCCACGGCGATCCGCAGCAGCAGCAGCTCGCGCTGGTTCTCGGGGAGGTTGGCGAGGAGTTTCTTGGCCCAGGCGGCGTCGCTGTTGAGCAGGGCGCGCTCCTCGGGGCCGAGGGAGTCGTCGGGGCGCTCGGGCATCTCGTCGGAGGGCACGGCGGTGGAGCCGGGGTGCCGCATCGCGGCCCGCTGGAGGTCGGCGACCTTGTGGGCGGCGATGGCGAAGACGAACGCCTCGAAGGGGCGGCCGGTGTCCTTGTAGCGGGGCAGGGCGAGCAGGACGGCCACGCAGACCTCCTGCGCGAGGTCCTCCACGAAGTGCCGGGCGTCGCCGGGCAGCCGGGAGAGCCTGGTGCGGCAGTAGCGGAGCGCGAGGGGGTGGACATGGGCGAGCAGGTCGTGCGTGGCCTGCTCGTCCCCGTCCACGGCGCGGTGGACGAGTGCACCGATCGCCCCTGCGGCGGTCGCCGCCTCGTCGTCGCGCATCGGTCCATGGTGCCCTGCGTCGTCGCGGTCCGTGGCACCGCGTGCGTTGTTGTGCACCGAAGCGTTATGAGCAGGTGCGCCGGAACTCATCTCCTGCGCCCTCCCCTCCCGCTCGACCGACTTGTCCCCGGAAGACTCCACATCTCAAGCATGCGTCATCCCCACCAAAACAAGCACCGCCAGCCACCCCGCACCCTGCAGGGGCGCGAGCCGCCGCCCCCCTACAGGCACACAAGGAACGGCACGACCAGCCCCCAAGGAGCGCGGGAAACGACACGACCAGCCCCCCAAGGGGCGCGGGGAACTGCGCGACCAGCCACAACGAACCCGCACAGACCCAACAACCTCTTAAAGGGGCGCGGGGAACTGCGCGAAAACCCACAACCGACCCGCACCAACCCAACGACCCCTCAAGGGGCGCGGGGAACCGCGCGAAAACCCACACCGCACCCGCACCAAGCCGACGACCCCTTCAGGGGCGCGGGGAACTGCGCAAAACCACAACGCACCCGCACCCATGAAACCGCCGCCGCCCGGAGGGCAACGTCAGCGGACCAGCCCCCACCGGAACCCCAGCGCAACCGCATGCGCCCGATCGGACGCCCCGAGCTTCTTGAACAACCGCCGAGCATGCGTCTTCACGGTGTCCTCGGAGAGGAAAAGCTCCCGCCCGATCTCCGCGTTGGACCGCCCATGGCTCATCCCCTCGAGCACCTGGATCTCCCGAGCCGTGAGCGTAGGAGCCGCCCCCATCTCCGCAGACCGCAACCGCCGCGGCGCGAGCCGCCACGTAGGGTCGGCCAGAGCCTGCGTCACGGTCGCCCGAAGCTCCGCCCGCGAAGCGTCCTTGTGCAGATACCCCCGCGCCCCGGCGGCGACGGCGAGAGCGACACCGTCCAGATCCTCCGCCACGGTCAGCATGATGATCCGCGCCCCGGGATCCGCGGACAGCAACCGCCGAACCGTCTCGACGCCGCCCAGTCCGGGCATGCGTACGTCCATCAGAATCAGATCCGAACGGTCGGCGCCCCAGCGGCGGAGGACTTCCTCGCCGTTGGCAGCCGTCGTCACGCGCTCGACGCCGGGCACGGTCGCGACCGCGCGGCGGAGCGCCTCTCGGGCAAGCGGGGAGTCGTCGCAGACGAGGACGGAAGTCATGGCCGTCCTCCGCAGCTGATGCACGTCACCTTGAGCCTCCAGGCTGGTACGAAATCGTCACCTGAGCGGTCGACCGTCTCGGACGCCTGCCCGAGCGCTTGTTCTTTCAACCGCCTCCGCACTCTCAACGACGGTCACTCGAAAGAGTTACGGGGCCATGCGTCGTCTTCGGCACTCTACGTGAGGGGGCGGACACGGTGGAGACATGACGTGCGGACCCTCAACCTTTCATCACAACCCATGCCCCATTCAGCCCTTTTTCTTCCCTTTTGCTGGTGTCTGAGGCTAGATTCGCAATGAGTCATATTTTCATCTCCTTAGATCGTAGATGTACGGTCGTGGACACCGTATCCGCCCAGAACGGCTACAAGGGGTCACGCAATGGCAGATTTCTCCCGCCTTCCCGGACCGAACGCTGACCTGTGGGACTGGCAGCTGCTGGCTGCCTGCCGCGGGGTCGACAGCTCGCTCTTCTTCCATCCGGAGGGCGAGCGCGGTGCGGCGCGGAGCGCTCGTGAGAACTCGGCCAAGGAGGTCTGCATGAGGTGCCCGGTCCGCGCGCAGTGCGCGGCACACGCGCTGGCGGTGCGCGAGCCGTACGGCGTGTGGGGCGGGCTCACCGAGGACGAGCGCGAGGAACTCATGGGGCGGGCGCGTCACCGACTGGTGACGGCGTCGGCGTCGGCCGGACACAGTCAGGCTGTTTCGAACAACTGAAGGAACGTTTTTCCGCTCGGGGCACGTTCAGACGTGCCCTTATTACGTGGCGCCCGGTTCCCCGCCCCGCGTCTGCCGGTCCGCGGCGCGGGCCAGCTGTTCCAGCGTGGCCGTCACCGCGGGCACCTGGGCGAGGTCGGGCAGGGTGAGGGCGACGATCTCCCGGCGCACCGCGGGTTCCAGCGTCACCGTGCGGGCCCCGCGCGGCCGTACCGACTCGACCGCGAGCTGGGGCAGGACCGCCACGCCGAGGCCCGCGCCGACGAGTCCGACCACCGCCGGATAGTCGTCGGTGGCGAAGTCGATGCGCGGGGTGAAGCCGGCGCCCTCGCAGACTTCGATCAACTGGCCGCGGCAGCGCGGGCATCCGGCGATCCAGGGTTCGGCGGCGAGTTCGCCTATGGACACGGTCCCGGCCCGCGCCAGCCGGTGCCGCTCCGGCACCAGTGCCACCAGCCGGTCGGTGAGCAGGGGCCGTACGACGAGGTCGGCCCACTCGTCCTCCTGGGCCGCGCCCTCGTAGCGGAAGGCGAGGGCGAGGTCGCAGTCGCCGTCGCGGAGCAGGGCCACGGACTTCGGCGGCTCGGCCTCCTCCAGGGAGACCCGGGTGCCGGGGTGGGCGGCGCGCAGGGCGGCGAGGGCGGTCGGGACGAGGGTGGAGCTGCCGCTGGGGAAGGAGACCAGGCGTACGCGTCCGGCGCGCAGGCCCGCGATGGCGGCGACCTCCTCCTCGGCCGCGGTGAGTCCGGCGAGGATGCCGGCGGCGTGCCGGACGAGGGCCTCGCCGGCCTGGGTCAGCCGCATCTCGCGTCCGCTGCGGACGAGCAGGGGCGTGCCGACGGACGCCTCCAACGCCTTCATCTGCTGGCTGACGGCGGGCTGGGTGCAGCCGAGTTCGCGTCCCGCCGCGGAAAAGGATCCGGTGGTGGCGACGGCGCGCAGCACGCGGAGATGTCGGGCCTCGATCACTCCTCAAGGATAAGCGGGCCTTTGGAAAGGTGCCGAATAATCGTTCGAGGCTTTGACCCGGCTTCGCCTACCTTTCTGTCATGAAGCTTCTCTCTGTGAACCTGGGCCGCCGGACGCATGTGCCGTACTCGGACCATCCGGAGGGGGTGACCGGGATCGACAAGCGGCCCACGGACGCGGCGGTGCGGGTGTTCGCGCCGGGTCCGAAGGGGGTCGGGGCGAGCGGTCTGGCCGGGGACGACGTCTGTCACACCCGCCATCACGGCGGGGACGACCAGGCCGTGTACGCGATGGCGCGCGAGGACCTGGACGAGTGGGAGAAGGAGCTGGGGCGGACGCTGCCGAACGGCTCCTTCGGCGAGAACCTCACCACCCTCGGCATCGATGTCTCCGGCGCCCTGATCGGGGAGCGCTGGCGGATCGGGTCCGAGGTGGTGCTGGAGGTGACGTGCGGGCGGATTCCGTGCCGTACCTTCCAGGGGCATCTGGGCGAGGAGCGGTGGGTGAAGCGGTTCACGGCGAAGGGGGCGCCGGGTGCGTACCTGCGGGTGATCGAGCCGGGTGAGGTACGGGCCGGCGACGCCGTGGAGATCGTGCACCGGCCGGACCACGAGGTGACGGTGGCCCTTCAGTTCCGGGCGGGGACCACGCGGCGGGACCTGCTCCCCCGCGTGCTGGCGGCGGGCGAGGCCCTGCACCCGGAGGCGCTGGAGGACGCCCGCGCCTATGTGGCCGAGCACGGGGGCTGACCTGCTGGGCCAGGTGCCGGATCAGGAGCGGACCGTCCGGGTCCGGCCGTCGGACGGGCCCTAACCTTGCGCCATGACAACGGCTCTCATCACCGGATCCACCGCGGGCATCGGTGCCGCGTTCGCCCGTCGCCTGGCCGCTGACGGCCACGACCTGGTCCTGGTCGCCCGGGACACCAGGCGGCTGCGCGAACAGGCCACCGAGCTGCACGACCGGCACGGCATCGAGGCGGAGGTGCTGACCGCGGACCTGGCGACGGACGAGGGCATCGAGACGGTGGCCGCTCGGCTCGCCGACCGCCGCAACCCGGTCGACCTGCTGATCAACAACGCGGGCTTCGGCAACAAGGGCCGTTTCCTCGACGTCTCCATGGCGGACGAGCTGAGGATGCTCAAGGTGCACTGCGAGGCGGTGCTCCGGCTGACGTCGGCGGCGACCGGGGCGATGCGGGAGCGGGGCCGGGGCGGGGTCGTGAACGTGGCCTCGGTCGCCGCGTTCGTGCCGCGCGGGACGTACGGCGCGTCGAAGGCGTGGGTCGTGCAGTTCACCCAGGGCGCGGCCAAGGACCTGGCGGGGAGCGGGGTGCGGCTGATGGCCCTGTGCCCCGGTTTCGTGCGGACGGAGTTCCACGAGCGGGCGGGGATGGGCACGGACAACATCCCGGGCTGGATGTGGCTGGACGCCGACAAGCTGGTCGCGTCGGCGCTGGCCGATCTGGCGCGGGGCAAGGCGGTGTCGATCCCGGACGCCCGGTACAAGGTGCTGATGGGGGTCACGAAGGTGGTGCCGCGCGGGATGCTCGGCGGGCTCAGCTCGCGTACGGGGCGCAAGTACGGCCCGCAGTAGGGCGTCCCGGGCGAACAGGGGGAGAATGGGACTGTTCGACCGGACCCTCGGGGGACGGAGGCGGCGCCATGACGTTCGTACAGCTCATCGACTGCAGGACGAGCCGGTTCGACGAGATGAACCGGCTGATGGACACATGGGTCGAGCAGACCAAGGGGAAGCGGACCGCGACGCACAGCGTGATCGGCAAGGACCGGTCCGACGCGTCGCACTTCATCGAGATCGTGGAGTTCCCGTCGTACGAGGAGGCGATGCGGAACTCGAAGCTGCCGGAGACCGACAAGGTCTTCCAGGACATGGTCGCGCTCTGCGACGAGATGCCGACGTTCACCGATCTGGACGTCGTGCGGGACGAGCAGCTGTACGCGGCGACCGCGCGGCGGCTCTTCGAGCGGCTGGCCGCGAAGGGCGACATGCCGACCTTCAACGACGTGCTCATCGAGGACTACCACGACCACGATCCCGGCAACCCGCAGGACTACATCGGGCTCGACAACGTCCGCCGCGAGGTGGAGATGTGGCGCAGCGGCTTCGACTTCGAGTTCGTCGTCGAGGACCAGATGGCGCAGGGCGACCGGGTGTGCACGCGCTGGACCTGGAACGGCACGCACACGGGCGACTTCATGGGAATCCCGGCGACCGGCAGGCAGGTGTCCATGACCGGCTGCACGGTGCACCGCTGCACCCCGGACGGCAAGATCGCCGAGGGCTGGTGGCAGTACGACCGGCTGGGGCTGATGGAACAGCTGGGCGCGCTGGACGACATGAAGATGTAGGCACGGGGAGGAGCAGGAGCCCGCGAGGGGAGCGAGGCCCCGTCCGCCTGGCGGAGGGGGCCTCTTCCTGTGCACGTCCCGCACGGCTCTGGTGTCCGCTTGGGCCGCTCCGGCTGCTCGGGGGGTTGTCGACGAGGCAGGCCGCGCACATCCTGCGCGGCCTGCCGGACGACGGGACCCCGATCCACCGCCCCGGCAGCCTGGTGCGCCACCTGCTCCGCGAGGTGGAGCCCCGCCCGGCGGCACCGCGCCCCCGCCCGTCGTGACAAGTGCGCCCGGTCGTCTCTCCGTCAGGTTCTCCGGACTGCGGGAGTGCAAGGGCGAGCACACCCAGGCCACCCTGATCCGGCCGCGCGGCGAGGAGACGCTCTGCGCCGACTGCCGCGAGCGCTCGGGCCGGGACGCCCGGGAAAACCGGAGGCCCGGCACCCCCCGTACGAGCGGGGTGCCGGGCCTCGGTGCTGACCTGGGTCAGTGGGAGTGACCGTGGCCGTGACCGGCCGCGGCGGGCTCCTCCTCTTCCTTCTTCTCGACGACCAGGGTCTCGGTCGTCAGGAGGAGGGAGGCGATGGAGGCCGCGTTCTCCAGGGCGGAGCGGGTGACCTTGACCGGGTCGATGACGCCGGCCTTGACCAGGTCGCCGTACTCGCCGGTGGCGGCGTTGAAGCCCTGGCCCTTGTCGAGCTCGGCGACCTTGGAGGTGATGACGTAACCCTCCAGGCCGGCGTTCTCGGCGATCCAGCGCAGCGGCTCGACGGCGGCCTTGCGGACGACCGCGACACCGGTGGCCTCGTCGCCGGTCTTGTCGAGGTTGCCCTCGAGAACCTTGACGGCGTGGACCAGAGCGGAGCCACCACCGGAGACGATGCCCTCCTCGACCGCGGCGCGGGTCGCGGAGATGGCGTCCTCCAGACGGTGCTTCTTCTCCTTCAGCTCCACCTCGGTGGCGGCGCCGACCTTGATCACGCACACGCCGCCGGCCAGCTTCGCGAGGCGCTCCTGGAGCTTCTCGCGGTCCCAGTCGGAGTCCGTGTTCTCGATCTCGGCCTTGATCTGGCCGATGCGGCCGACGACGTCCTCGGAGTTGCCGGCGCCGTCGACGATCGTGGTGTCGTCCTTGGAGATGGTCACGCGGCGGGCGGAGCCCAGCACGTCCAGACCGGCCTGGTCGAGCTTGAGGCCGACCTCCTCGGAGATGACCGTGGCGCCGGTGAGGACCGCCATGTCCTGGAGCATCGCCTTGCGGCGGTCACCGAAGCCGGGGGCCTTGACCGCGACCGCGTTGAAGGTGCCGCGGATCTTGTTCACGACCAGGGTCGACAGGGCCTCGCCCTCGACGTCCTCGGCGATGATCAGCAGCGGCTTGGAGGCACCGGCCTGGATGACCTTCTCCAGCAGCGGCAGCAGGTCCTGGATGGAGGAGATCTTGCCCTGGTTGATGAGGATGTAGGGGTCCTCCAGGACGGCCTCCATGCGCTCCTGGTCCGTCACGAAGTACGGCGACAGGTAGCCCTTGTCGAAGGCCATGCCCTCGGTGAAGTCCAGCTCCAGACCGAAGGTGTTGGACTCCTCGACGGTGATGACACCGTCCTTGCCGACCTTGTCCATCGCCTCGGCGATGAGCTCGCCGACCTGCTGGTCCTGGGCGGACAGCGCGGCGACGGCCGCGATGTCGGCCTTGTCGTCGATCGGACGGGCGGTGGCGAGGAGCTCGTCGGAGACGGCCTTGACCGCGGCGTCGATGCCCTTCTTCAGGGCGGCCGGGGAGGCACCCGCGGCGACGTTCTTCAGGCCCTCGCGGACCAGCGCCTGGGCGAGCACGGTGGCGGTGGTGGTGCCGTCACCCGCGATGTCGTTGGTCTTGGTCGCCACCTCCTTCACCAGCTGGGCACCGAGGTTCTCGTACGGGTCGTCGATCTCGACCTCACGGGCGATCGTGACACCGTCGTTGGTGATGGTGGGGGCGCCGAACTTCTTGTCGATGACGACGTTGCGGCCCTTGGGGCCGATCGTCACCTTGACCGTGTCGGCCAGCTTGTTGACGCCGCGCTCGAGGGCGCGACGGGCGTCCTCGTCGAACTTCAGGATCTTCGCCATGACAGCTGGGAGCCCTCTCGAATCTGTGGGTTTCTCAAAAAGACACTGCGCCCCGGGCTCCCGGCTTCATAAATGGTCGCGGGGCCAGGGGCGCAGTGGAAAAACTTCTGAGGTGGTCTTACTTCTCGATGACCGCGAGCACGTCGCGGGACGAGAGGACGAGGTACTCCTCGCCGTTGTACTTCACCTCGGTGCCGCCGTACTTGCTGTACAGCACGATGTCGCCGACCTTGACGTCGAGCGGCAGGCGCTCGCCGTTCTCGAAGCGACCCGGACCGACGGCGAGGATGACGCCCTCCTGGGGCTTCTCCTTCGCGGTGTCCGGGATGACCAGGCCAGAGGCGGTGGTCTGCTCGGCGTCGAGCGGCTGGACCACAATGCGGTCCTCAAGCGGCTTGATGGCAACCTTGGAGCTGGTGGTCGTCACGATCCGACCTCCCCCTTCGGAGATCTCACGGGGTTAACTGTCTGAGGTGGCGACCAGGTGGATCCGTCGTCGCGGGTGCCGGACCTGCCCGTCGCGTAGTTGGCACTCTCCAGGGGGGAGTGCCAGACCCGAGACTATGACCGCGATTAGCACTCGGTCAAGCGGAGTGCCAATGACGCGCGGACGCGCAGCCCCCGCGAGCCCGGAGCGCACTCGGCCCCGGATCACGATTGAACATGTTTTCGAGCGCCCAGCGGTCGGATCTTCGTACCGTCCCCCCATGAGATCCGCTTCCACCCTCGGCGCCGGGTGCTGCCTCGCGGTGCTCCTGGTTCCTCTGGAGCTTCTCCTCGTCTACCTGGGCGCCGCCGTCCTGGTCTTCGGCGCGCATCCGGCGGCCCTGGCGGGCTGGATGCTCACCGGCGGGCTGCTGGCGCTCGGTGCCGGAGCGTGGCTGCTCCGGCGCGGTCACCTCGGTCTCGGCGCGGCGCAGACAGCGGCAGCGCTCCTCGTCCTGTCCCTCACCGCGCTGGGGTGGATCGCGTACTGAGCGGCCGGCCCCGGATCAGAGGTAGTCCTCCAGGCGGCCCGGGCGCAGACCCGCCTCTCGGATCTCCGCCAGCAGGCGTTCGGTCCGTTCGACCAGGGGCAGGCCCGTCGGATCCATGGAGGGCAGGGCGACGATGTCGCCGGGGCGCAGGCGGCGGGGGGCCTCGGTGAAGGCCAGGCGGCCGGAGGGGGTCATCGTCGCCCGCCACAGCACCACCGCCGCGATGCCGCAGTCGGCCGCCGCGCGGAGCGTGGTGGTGTCGTACGTGCCGTGCGGCGGGCGGAAGAGGCGGGGACGGATGCCGAAGCGGGCGCCGAGCTTGTCCTGCTGGCCGCAGATCTCGGCGCGCTGCCCGGGATAGGGCAGACCGCGCAGGGCGGTGTGGTCGAGGGTGTGGTTCTGGATCGTGGCGCCCACCGCGCGCAGCCGGGCGAAGTGCGCGTAGCCCGGTCCGGCGACGCTGTCGGTGAGGAACATGCCGACGGGGAGCCGCCGTTCGCGCACCAGGTCGACGAAGCGGGGGTCCCGTTCGGCGCCGTCGTCGTAGGTGAGGAAGACGACCGGGTCGCGGGTGGCGACCCGGTCCACGACCGGCGGGCGCGGGTACGGCCGGGACGCCTGCGCCGAGGCGTGGGCGGACCGGCCGCCGGGGCGGTCGGAGGGGCCCGCGGCCCGGGCGCAGCCGGCCGCCAGGAGCACGGCCGCGACCATCGCGGCGAGCGGACCCCGGGGCCTCACAGGTAGTCCTCCAGCCTGGCCACCGCGTACCCCTCGGCGGTGATCCGGTCGAGGAACCGGCGGATCATGTCGGTCATCGTGCCCTTCCAGTGCTGCTTGCCGCGGAAGTGGCTGAGCACGATGTCGCCGGCGTGGATCTCCCGGTCCCACTCGCGGTACTCCCAGCGGTCGACGAAGACCTCCTCGTTCCACAGGGGCGCGTGGGTGATGCCGCAGGACTTGGCGGCGCGCAGGGTGTCGCGGTTGTAGTTGCCGAAGGGCGGGCGGAAGAGGACCGGGCGCTTGCCGTAGCGCTTCTCGATCACGTCCTGCATGCCGCAGATCTCGCGCTTCTGGCGGGCGTAGGACAGGCCCGGCAGATAGGGGTGGTGGAGGGTGTGGTTGTGCAGGCCGACGCCCGCGCGCTGCATCCGCGCGAAGTAGCCGTAGTCCTCCTTGACCAGGTAGTCGCTGAGGAAGGCCGTGTAGGGGATCCTCAGCTCGCTCATCATGCGCAGGAAGGCGGGGTCCTTCTCGGCGCCGTCGTCGATGGTGAGGAAGACGATCTTCTCCTCGGTGGGGATCGTGGTGAAGACCGGCGGGAGCTTGTCCGCGGTGTGGTCGTCGACCTCGAAGCCCTTGCGGGTGGCGATCCTCGGCTTCTTCGCGGGGGGCGCGGGGGCGACGAGCGGGACCCGGGCCAGCTTCCAGCGCTTGGCGGTGGCGGCCCGGGCCGCGGCGGAGGCGCGCAGCTTGGCGGCGTAGGCGTCCAGGGCGCGGGCGGGCGGCGCCTGGAGGGGCTGCTGCCGGCCGGGGGCGGGGCGGGCCTCGGCGGAGGGGGCGTCGCTCTGCGCACAGCCCGAGACGAGGGCGGCGGCGGTCAGCGCGGCGAGCCCGCCGCGCACCCACACCCCCCGAAGTGCACGATTTTTATCGTTTTGTACGACTGCTCGCATGGGGCCGGATCCTCCCAGGCCCCCGCCCCCGCACCGGGCCGACACCGCCACCGCGGGCGCGCCGTCCACCGACTGGCCCACAATGACCCGGTGAACGACCTCGCTCCCCTCCTCACCCCCGAGGGCCGCGCCCTCCTCGACGCGGTGCGCGGCACCGCCCCGGCCGACGAACTCGCCGTGGCCACCAGGCTGCGCCGGGACCACCCCGCCGAGCTGGTGTCGGCGGCGCTCGGACAGGCCCGGCTGCGCACCCGGGCGGAGGCGAAGTTCGGGGCCGAGGACGCGCGGCGGATGTTCTTCACCCCCAACGGCGTGGAGCAGTCGACCCGGTCGAGCGTGGCGGAGTACCGGGCCGGGCGGCTGCGGGAGCTGGGCGTCACCTCGGTCGCCGACCTGTGCTGCGGGATCGGCGGGGACGCGATCGCGCTGGCCCGGGCCGGTGTCCGGGTGCTGGCCGTGGACCGGGACCCGCTGACCGCCGCCGTGGCCCGCGCCAACGCCGAGGCCCTCGGGCTCGCCGAGCTGATCGAGGTGCGCGAGGCGGACGTGACGGAGGTCGCCACCGACGGCTGGGACGCCGTGTTCGTGGACCCCGCGCGGCGCGGCGGCCGGGGTCGGATCTTCGACCCCGAGGCGTACTCGCCGCCGCTCTCCTGGGCCGTACAGGCCGCCGCGAAGGCCCCGCACGCGGCCCTGAAGGTCGCTCCCGGCATCCCGCACGAGGCCGTGCCGGCCGGGGCCGAGGCGGAATGGATCTCGGACGGCGGGGACGTGAAGGAGGCCATGCTGTGGTTCGGCACCGCGCCGGGGGCGATCCGGGCGACCCTCCTCCCGGGCCCCCGCACGCTCCTGTCCCGCTCCCTGCCCGACCCGGCGGTCCGCCCGGTCGGCCGGTTCCTGTACGAGCCGGACGGCGCCGTCATCCGCTCCCACCTGGTCGCCGAGGTGGCCGAGGAACTGGACGGCGGCCTGATCGACCCGACCATCGCCTACGTCACCGCCGACGAGCACCGGCCCACGCCGTACGCCACCGCCTACGAGATCACCGATCGACTGCCCTTCAACGTCAAGCGGCTGAAGGCGCTGCTGCGGGAGCGCGGGGTCGGGATCCTCACCGTCAAGAAGCGCGGCTCGGCCGTCGAGCCGGAGGAACTGCGCCGGAAGGTCAAGCCGCAGGGCCCGAACGCGGCGACGGTGTTCCTGACCCGGGTCGCCGGAGCACCGACGATGCTCGTCGGCCACCCGGTCGGGGGCTGAACTAGCCGCAGTCCTCGGCCCGTTGCTTGAGCAGGACGCGTTCGCGTTCGTTGTGGGTCAGGGCGGCCGCCCGTTCGAACTCCGTGCGGGCCTCCGCCGCACGGCCCAGGCGCCGGAGCAGGTCGCCGCGGACGCTGGGCAGCAGGTGGTAGTCGCGCAGGGCGGGTTCGCCGGCCAGGGCGTCGACGATCTCCAGCGCGGGGGCCGGGCCGTCCGCCATCGACACCGCCACGGCCCGGTTCAGCTCGACCACCGGGGAGGGCGCGCGGACGGCGAGCAGGGCGTACAGCGTGGCGATGGAGCGCCAGTCGGTCTCCTCGTAGGTGTGGGCGCGGGCGTGGCAGGCGGCGATGGCCGCCTGGAGGGCGTACGGGCCGGGGGGACCGTCCGCGGTGGCCTCGGCGCGGCCCAGGGCCTGGATGCCGCGGGCGATCAGCATGCGGTTCCAGCGGCCGCGCTGCTGGTCCTTCAGGAGCACCGGGGCGCCGTCCGGTGCGGTGCGGGCGGCGGCGCGGGACGTCTGGAACTCCAGCAGCGAGGTCAGGCCGTGCACCTCGGGCTCCTTCGGCATCAGTCCCGACAGCACCCGGGCCAGGCGCAGGGCGTCCTCGCACAGGGCGGGGCGCAGCCAGTCGTCGCCGGCGGTGGCGGCGTACCCCTCGTTGAAGATCAGGTAGATGACGTCCAGCACCGAGCCGAGGCGGGCCGCGCGGTCGGGGCCGTAGGGGACCTCGAAGGCGATGTTCCGGGTGGCGAGGGTGCGTTTGGCGCGGACGATGCGCTGGGCGACCGTCGGCTCGGGCACCAGGAAGGCGCGGGCGATCTCGGGCGTGGTGAGGCCGCCGAGCAGGCGCAGGGTGAGGGCGGTGCGGGCCTGGGTCGACAGCACCGGGTGGCAGGTGGTGAAGACGAGGCGGAGCAGGTCGTCGTCGATGTCGTCCGGCCCCGAGGGCTCCTCGGGGGCCACGGTGGTGTCCAGCGAGCGGCCGACCTCGGCGAGTTTGCGGGCGTAGTTCTCGCGGCGCCGGACCAGGTCGACGGCGCGGTGCCGGGCCGTGGCCGTCAGCCAGGCGCCGGGGTTGTCCGGGACCCCGTCGCGCGGCCACTGCTCCAGCGCGGCCACCAGGGCGTCCTGCGCGAGTTCCTCGGCGAGGCCGACGTCCCGGACGATCCGGGCGACGGCGGCGACGATCCTCGGGGACTCGATGCGGAAGACGGTCTCTACGGCACCGCGGGGGTCCGCGGCGGTCTCTACGGCACCGCGGGGGTCCGCGGCGGGCTGTGAGGTCACAGCCCACCATGCAACACCCCCGCGCGGCCGGGTCCAAGCGGAAGAGGGGGCTCAGCCCTCGGCGATCTCCCGCACCTCGCAGGTGACGGTCCAGTGCGCCTCGTGGACCCGCAGGAAGCGCTTGGTCCACTCGATCGCCTCGGGCCGGTCCTTGCACTGCATCAGCGCGTACCCGCCGACGACCTCCTTGGCCTCGGTGAACGGCCCGTCGGTGACGGAGGTCTCGCCGCCCTCGTAGCGCACCCTGGCGCCCTGGGCGGTGGGGGTGAGCCCGGCGGTGTCGAGCAGCACCCCGGCCTTGGTCATCTCCTCGATCAGCTCGCCCATACGCCGCATCAGGTCCTCGCTGGGGCCCTCGGCGGGGGCGGTCTTCTCGTCGATCTGCACGAGCGACAGGTAGCGGGGCATGGTGACTCCTCGGGTGCGGTGCGGCGGGGTCCCTCCCCGCCTCTCACCCCTGCGTCGAACGGCGGCCGCCCTGATCGACACACCCCCGGAAATAATTCTTCAGCGCAGCGACTCCCACAGCTCGCCGGCCTCCGGCTCGTCCGCGACCACCCGGTTGGCATCCGACGGCGCCGGCACGACGGGCATCGTGACCGTCCGTACGGCGTCCGCCGACAGGCCCCGGAGGCTGCGGCCCAGGCGCGTCAGCTCGGTCAGGGAGTCCAGCCCGGTGTCCGTGGTGAGGCTGCCGGTGACGGCGTCGGCGACCCGGTACAGCTTGGCGGGGTCGGTGAGCAGGCCGGCCGAGGAGATCTGCTCCAGCAGCGCCTTCACCAGCAGTTGCTGGAGCCCTATCCGGCCCAGGTCGCTGCCGTCGCCTATGCCGTGCCGGGTGCGGGCGAGGGCGAGGGCCTGCTCGCCGTCGAGGTGGTGGGTGCCCGCGTCCAGGGTGAGGTGGCTGTCCTCGTCGTCGATGTCCTCCTCGGTGGTGACGGTGACCCCGCCGAGCGCGTCCACCAGCCGCGCGAAGCCCGCGAAGTCGATCTCGACGTAGTGGTCCATGCGGACGTCGGTGAGCGACTCGGCCGTCTTCACCGCGCAGACCGGACCGCCCACCGCGTAGGCGCTGTTGAACATCGCCCCGTGGGCGACCGAGGTGTTCTCCCCGTCCTCCAACGGGCAGGACGGGCGGGTGACGAGGGTGTCCCGGGGGATGCTCACGACCGTCGCCGCGGACCGGCCCGGGTCCAGGTGCACCACCATCGCCGTGTCCGAGCGCGCTCCCCCGCTCTCCCCGCCGCCGAGCGCCCGGTTCTCCGCGCCGCTGCGCGAGTCGGAGCCCAGCACCAGGATGTTCAGGGCCTCGGTGGGCAGTTCCTCCGCCGGGGCGGTGGCCGTGGGCGACGGGGTCGCCTTCGCCGGCCGGTTGTCGCCGAGCGCGCTGTCGATGTCGACGCTCGTGATGTTGTCGTTGAGGCGCCAGTACGCCCAGCCCGCCGCCGCGGCGGCCAGGACCAGCGTCCCCGCGAGAGTGAGGCCGACGGCCTTCAGCGCTCGCGACCGCCGGCCCACTCTTCTGCTCTCGTCCCCGTTCGTCCCGTCTCCGCTCACAAGACAGGAACATAAGTCCGAATTATTACAACGAGCCTACGCGGGACCGCTTTCTTGGGGATTTCTCAGATTTCTCAGCCCAGGGTCACCGTCGGCACCGGGTTGCCGCCGCTCCAGGACGCGTTGAACCCGAAGGTCACCGAACCCCCGTCCGGCACGGTCCCGTTGTAGGAGGCGTTGACGCAACCGACCGCCGTCCCGGACTGGGTGCAGGTCGCGTTCCAGGACTGCGTGATCCGCTGCCCGGCACCGTAGGCCCAGGTCGCCTTCCAGGAGGACAGCGAGGCCCCGTCGCAGGCGATCCGCACCTGCCCGGTGAACCCGGAGTTCCACTGGTTGACGACGCTGTACGTCGCCGTGCAGGCCCCCGTCGGCGGCGTGGACGTCCCGCCGAGCGCCTCCGCGATGGCGCCGTACGCCGGTTTCGGCGCGAAGTTCTCGTCGTACGGCGTCGCCGCGCCCTGCCCGGGGAACGTGGACGGGATCCAGGAGTCGGAGTCGGTGAACCCCCAGACGGTGACGCCGACGCACCGGGCCACGGCGACGCAGGCGCTGACGACCTGCCGGTACTCGGTGGCCTGCTGGGCCAGCTTGGCGCTGTCCGAGGGCAGGTTCATCCGGATGTCCAGCTCGGTGACGGCCACGTCGAGACCGAGGTCGGCGAAGCGCTGGATGTTCTGCTGGAGCGTGGAGGGGACCTGGCCGAGGATCAGGTGGGCCTGGAGTCCGACGCCGTCGATCGGGACGCCGCGCGCCTTGAGGTCCCGGACCAGGTTGTACAGGGCGGTGGACTTCGCGTTGACACCCTCGACGTTGTAGTCGTTGATGTACAGCTTGGCGCTCGGGTCGGCGGCGCGGGCCGCGGTGAGCGCCTCGGCGATGTAGTCGGCGCCGAGGCCGTTGTACCAGAGGGTCTGGCGGTAGGTGCCGTCCTCGTTGAACGGTTCGTTCACCACGTCCCAGGTGGCCAGGCGCCCCTTGTAGCGGCCGACCTCGGTGGCGATGTGATCGGTCATCAGCTGACGCAGCTCGGCCGTCGTCCAGGTGCCGTTCGTCAGCCAGCTCGGGTTCTGGCTGTGCCAGACCAGGGTGTGGCCGCGCACCTCCTGGCCGTTGGCCTCGGCGAAGTTCACGATCTGGTCGGCCTCGGCCCAGTTGAAGCTGCCCCGGGTGGGTTCGACCGAGCCCCACTTCATCGCGTTGCCGGGGGTCAGCGCGTTGAACTCACCGGCGGCGATCTCGCCGTAGGTGCCGGTCAGTTTGGAACCGGTGACGGCGGTTCCGATGACCTTTCCCTCGGCGGCGGCGAGATCGCGCAGCGGGAGGTCGGCGGCGTGCGACGGGGGTGCGCCGAGGAGCAGCGCGAGGCCGGCGACGAGGGACGTCAGGGACAGGGCGGTGCGCAGTGCTCTCGGTGCCTGCGGTGCTCTCGGTGCCTTGAGTGCTCTCGGTGCTCTCATTGCGGGTGCCTCCGAAAGTTTCGAAAGTTTCGGTGGTGCAACCGATTGACTTCGGAGCAGTCTGGGGCGCACCCGATCGCCCGTCAATACAGGGGCCCCTCACACCCCGGCAGGCGCGGCCGTACTGCTGCGCACCACCAGACTCGTGGCCAGTTCCACCCTGGTCGCCACCGGGTCCGCGCCGTCCCGCGCGAGGTCCAGCACCAGCCGGGCCGCCGCCTCGGCCATCTCGGTCAGCGGCTGGCGCACGGTGGTCAGCGGCGGACCCACCCAGCGCGCGACCGGCAGATCGTCGAAACCGACCACGCTCAGGTCCTCCGGCACCCGCAGGCCCAGTTCACGGGCGGCCTCGTACAGGCCGAGCGCCTGGAGGTCGTTGCCGGCAAAGACGGCGGTGGGCCGGTCCGGGCCGCGCAGCAGCTTCAGGCCCTCGCGGTAGCCGGTCTCGTGGTGGAAGTCGCCGGGCCGGATCAGCGCCGGGTCGACCGGCAGCCCGGCGGTCTCCAGGGCGGCCCGGTAGCCGTCGACCCGGGCACGGCTGCACATCATCCGCGAGGGGCCGGTGAGCGCGCCGATCCGGGTGTGCCCGAGTTCGACCAGGTGCCGGGTGGCGGCGAGCCCGCCCTGCCAGTTGGTGGCCCCGATCGACGGCACGTCCGCGCCCGGGTCGCCCGCCGGGTCCATCACCACGAACGGGACGGACCGGCTGGTGAGCAGCGCCCGCTGGGACTCGTCGAGGCCGGACAGCACCAGGATCACTCCGTGCGGGCGGCGGGCGGCCACCTGGTCCGCCCAGGTCCGCCCCGGGGTCAGCCGTCCCGCGCTCTCGCTGAGCACCACGCTCAGACCGGAGTCCCGGGCGACGTTCTCCACGCCCCGGATGACCTCCATCGCCCAGGCGCTCTCCAACTCGTGGAAGACCAGGTCGATCAGGGGCGAGCGGCTCGCCTCGGCACGCCGGCGCCGGTAGCCGTGGTCCCGCAGCAGCCCCTCGACGCGGCTGCGGGTGGCGGGGGCGACATCGGCTCTGCCGTTGAGGACCTTCGAAACAGTCGGGGCCGAGACGCCGGCCTCGCGGGCGATCTCGGCGAGCGTCGCGGTCTGCGCGGACCGCCCTGTCGCGCGGGCCGGCGTCGGGGTTTCAGCGGGCTCGGAGGGTGTCATGGCGGCGATCGTATCCCCGCGCCCCCTCTTGACGAACCCTTCGCCCGACGCCTAGGTTCCCGGAACATTCGAGGTGAATTACGAAACATTCGAGAGTGGCATCCGCCCCGACAGGAGTTTCATGACCACCGCCCCCTGGCGCGACCCCGCTCTGCCCGCCTCCGCCCGCGTCGACGACCTGCTCTCCCGGATGACCCTGAAGGAGCGGATCGCCCAGCTGTACGGCGTGTGGGTGGGCGCCGGAGCGGACGGCGACGGAGTCGCGCCCCTGCAACGGGAGATGACCGCGGAGCACGACTGGGACGAGCTGGTCACCCACGGCCTCGGCCAGCTCACCCGCCCCTTCGGCACCGCCCCCGTCGACCCGGAGGTCGGCGCGCGGGCGCTGGCCCGGGCGCAGCGGCGGATCGCGGCGGCCGGACGCTTCGGCATCCCCGCCCTCGCCCACGAGGAGTGCCTGGCCGGCTTCACCACCTGGCGGGCCACCGCCTACCCGGTGCCGCTGGCCTGGGGAGCCGCCTTCGACCCGCCGCTGGTGGAGGAGATGGCCCGGCGCATCGGCCGGGACCTGCGCTCGGTCGGCGTCCACCAAGGGCTCGCGCCGGTCCTGGACGTCGTACGCGATCCGCGCTGGGGGCGGGTGGAGGAGACCATCGGGGAGGACCCGTACCTGACCGGCACGATCGGCGCCGCCTATGTGCGGGGCCTGGAGTCCGCCGGGGTGATCGCGACGCTCAAGCACTTCGCCGGGTACGCCTCCTCGGCGGGCGCCCGCAACCTCGCGCCGGTGCGGGCGGGCGTGCGCGAGTTCGCCGATGTGACGCTGCCGCCGTTCGAGACGGCGCTGCGCGAGGGCGGGGCGCGCAGCGTGATGGCCGCGTACACCGAGACCGACGGCGTCCCCGCCTCGGCGGACCCCGGCCTGCTCACCGAACTCCTGCGGGAGGAATGGGGGTTCACCGGGACGGTCGTCGCGGACTACTTCGGCATCGGCTTCCTGAAGACCCTGCACCGGGTGGCGGGCAGCGACGCCGAGGCCGCGCACGCGGCCCTGCGGGCCGGGATCGACGTCGAGCTGCCGACCCTCAAGTGCTACGGCGAACCGCTGCTGGCGGCGGTCCGGGCGGGCGAGGTCCCCGAGGAGCTGGTGGACCGGGCGGCCCGCCGGGTGCTGCTCCAGAAGTGCGAACTGGGCCTGCTGGACGAGGACTGGGACCCCGAGCCGACGGGCCCCGTCGACCTCGACTCCCCCGCGGGCCGCGACCTGGCCCGGCGGCTGGCGGAACGGTCGGTGGTACTGCTCGACAACCCCGGCGGCGTGCTGCCGCTGGCGCCGGACGCCAGGGTCGCGGTCGTCGGCCCGCGCGCCGCCGACGCGCTGGCCATGCTGGGCTGCTACTCCTTCCCCTCCCATGTCCTCACCCACCACCCCGGCGTGCCGACCGGCATCGACATCCCGACCGTCCTCGACGCGCTGCGCACCGAACTCCCGGACGCCAAGGTGACGTTCGCCGAGGGCTGCGGGGTGTCCGACCCCGACACCTCGGGGTTCGAGGAGGCGGTGGCGCGGACGGCCGAGGCCGATGTGTGCGTGGCCGTACTGGGCGACCGGGCGGGGCTGTTCGGGCGCGGCACCTCGGGCGAGGGCTGCGACGTGACGGACCTGCGGCTGCCCGGCGCACAGGGCGAGCTGCTGGACGCGCTGGTGGCCACGGGGGTCCCGGTGGTGCTGGTGCTGCTGACCGGCCGCCCCTACGCCCTCGGCCGCTGGCACGGCCGCCTCGGCGCGGTCGTCCAGGCGTTCTTCCCGGGCGAGGAGGGCGGCCCGGCGCTCGCGGGGGTCCTGTCGGGGCGGGTCAACCCCTCGGGACGGCTCCCGGTGAGCGTGCCCAGGGAGCCCGGCGGCCAGCCGTGGACGTACCTCCAGCCCCCACTGGGCCTGGCCGGCGAGGTCAGCAACCTGGACCCCACCCCGCTGTACCCCTTCGGACACGGGCGCTCGTACACCGACTTCACCTGGGAGCCGGAGGCCGGTTCGGCGGAGGCGGAGATCGACACGGACGGCACCCACGAGACGGCCGTCACCGTCCGCAACGACGGGGACCGCGCGGGCGCCGAGGTGGTGCAGCTGTACCTGCACGACCCGGTGGCCTCGGTGACCCGGCCGGACGTCCGGCTGATCGGCTACCAGCGGGTGGAACTGGCCCCCGGGGAGAGCCGCCGCGTGGCCTTCCGCTTCCACCCGGACCTCTCGGCGTTCACCGACCGTTCGGGCCGACGCGTGGTCGAACCCGGCCTGCTGGAACTACGGTTGGGAACGTCCAGCGCGGAAGTACTGCACACGGCCCACCTGAAGCTCACCGGCCCGGCCCGGGTCCTCGGCCCGCACCGCCGGCTCGTGTGCGAGGCGGTGGTGTCCTGAAGCCCAGGGGGAGGGCGCGATGGAGAGGTACGTCCACCGTGAACCGCGCACCGCCGTCGCGGCGTTCGCCGCGGTCGCGGTCAGTGCGCCGGTGACCTTCGCCGTCCGGGGAGAACTGGTCGCCCCGGGCGCGGTGCCGTTCTTCACGCTCGGCCTGATCGCCTGCGCCGCGGTGGCCACGCAGTTGTCCCGGTTCAAGTGGCTGAGCCGGGTGCTGGGCTTCGAGACGGCACAGCCCCTTGAAGGGCCGCCGCCCCGGGCGTCCCTGCGCCGACTCCCGCTCCACCTCGGGCTGTTCGCCGTGATGACTGCGCTGACGCTCGGCGTGGCGCTCGCCTGGGAGCCGTTGGTCGCGCTGACCCCGCTGTGGCTGGGGACGATGTGGCTGGGCGAGGCGGGGCCGGCCGCCACCTGGGAGCGCGCCAACGGCAAGGTGCTGTGGCGGGGGCACGACCGGGAGGAGCCCTGGCGGTTGTCCGTCAGCCCCCGGCCACCGACTCGAACCGCCAGCGGTGTACGGCCCGGGTGACCAACTCGCCGTCGGGCTCGGGCAGTTCCGGCAGTTCGGCGTCGTAGTCGGCGTCCCACCAGGTGATCACCAGGATCCGGTCCTGCGGGGCCCGGAAGGTCTCCCGGCGCAGCGGGGTCCCGGCGAGCGGCTGCCGCGCGGCCCAGGCCAGCAGGTCCTCGCCCCGGCCCGCCACGGCCCGCGCCTCCCACATCAGGGCGACGGTCACGAGTACAGGTTCTCCTTGCTGACCTCGTGCACATGGTCGTGGCCGGGGACGTGCGGCTCGGTCACCGGCAGCGAGGAGTCCGCCGACAGGTCCCAGCTCGACGCGGGCCGGTTGCGCGCGACCATCTCCGCGCCCAGGGCCGCGACCATGGCGCCGTTGTCCGTGCACAGCTTGGGACGCGGCACCCGCAGCCGGATGCCGGCCGCCTCGCAGCGCTCCTGGGCCAACGCCCGTAGCCGGGAGTTGGCGGCCACCCCGCCGCCGATCATCAGGTGGTCGACGCCCTCGTCCTTGCAGGCCCGCACGGCCTTGCGGGTCAGCACGTCCACGACCGCCTCCTGGAAGGAGGCCGCCACGTCCCGCACCGGCACCTCCTCCCCCGCGGCCCGCCTGGCCTCGATCCAGCGGGCCACGGCCGTCTTCAGACCGGAGAAGGAGAAGTCGTACGCCGCGTCCCGGGGACCGGTGAGCCCGCGCGGGAAGGCGATCGCGGCGGGGTCGCCCTCGCGCGCGTAGCGGTCGATGACGGGACCGCCGGGGAAGCCCAGGTCGAGCACCCGGGCGATCTTGTCGAAGGCCTCGCCGGCCGCGTCGTCGATGGTGGCGCCCATCGGACGGACGTCGGAGGTGATGTCGGTGGAGAGCAGCAGCGAGGAGTGGCCGCCGCTCACCAGCAGCGCCATGGTCGGCTCCGGCAGCGCGCCGTGCTCCAGCTGGTCCACGCAGATGTGCGAGGCGAGGTGGTTGACGCCGTAGAGGGGCTTGCCGAGCGCGTAGGCGTACGCCTTCGCCGCCGAGACCCCGACGAGCAGGGCGCCGGCCAGACCCGGACCGGCGGTCACCGCGATGCCGTCCAGGTCCCGGGCCGTGATCCCGGCCTCCTTCAGCGCGCGGTCGATGGTCGGCACCATCGCCTCCAGATGGGCCCTGGAGGCCACCTCCGGAACGACCCCGCCGAAGCGGGCGTGCTCGTCGACGCTGGAGGCGATGGCGTCGGCCAGCAGGGTCGTACCGCGCACGATGCCGACGCCGGTCTCGTCGCAGGAGGTCTCGATCCCCAGGACCAGGGGTTCGTCAGCCATGGATCTCTGTTCCTTGTTCGGAGGTGGAACCCGCGGCGGTGCCGCCGTCGGAACCGGTGGTCAGGCGCATCACGAGGGCGTCCACGTTGCCCGGCTGGTAGTAGCCGCGGCGGAACCCGATGGCCTCGAAGCCGTGGCGCTCGTACAGCTTCTGGGCGCGGACGTTGTCGATCCGGCACTCCAGCATCACTTCGGCGCACTCGAACGCGGTGGCCGCGCGCAGCAGTTCGGTCAGCAGCCGGCTCCCGAGGCCGGTGCCCCAGTGGTCGGGGGCGGCCGCGATGGTCTGGATGTCGGCCAGGTCCCCGGCGGCCGCGAGCCCCGCGTACCCGACGATCCGGGTGCCGTCGACGGCGACGACGTACCGCCGGGTCGCCCCGGGCCCGCGGGCGTGGGCGATTTCGGACCAGAACATCCCCCGCGACCAGGCGTCCTCCGGGAAGAGCGTCTTCTCCAGCTCCAGCACGGCGTCAATGTCCCACCAGCGCATCTCGCGCAGCACCACTGTCACTTGGGGGTGACCACCTTGTAGTTCTTGGGTACCTGGGCGTCGGGCCGGCGCAGGTACAGCGGCCGCGGCTCGGACAGTTCCTCCCCGGCGGCCAGCCGTTCGGCGGCGAGGGAGGCCAGCGCCGCCGCGGAGACGTGCTCGGGCTCGTGGGCCTTGGGGAAGGTGTCGGGGTAGAGCAGCGCGCCCGCGCCGACCGCGGGCAGCCCCGCGACCCGCTCGGCGATGTCGGCGGGCCGGTCGACCTCGGGGCCGGTCAGGCGGGTGCGGGAGTCGGCGTAGGTGGCCCAGTAGACCTCCTTGCGCCGGGCGTCGGTCGCCACGACGAAGGGGCCGCGGTCGATGTCGGCGGCGTAGGCGAGCCCGTCGAGGGTGCAGACCCCGTGCACGGGGACGCCGAGCGCCAGCCCGAAGGTGTCGGCGGTCATCAGACCGACCCGCAGCCCGGTGTACGGGCCCGGCCCGGTCCCCACGACGATCCCGGTGACGGCGTCGAGCTTGAGACCGGCCTCGGCGAGGACCCGGTCGACGGCCGGCAGCAGCAGCTCGCCGTGACGGCGGGCGTCCACCTGGCCGGAGGAGGCGATCACGTCGGTTCCGTCGTGCAGGGCGACGGTGACGGCGGGGGTGGCGGTATCCAGAGCGAGCAAGAGCACGCAAACAGCCTACGGCTCCCCGCGCCGGAGCACGGCCGCCCCGGAGGAGCCGTCACCGACTGCTACGGTCGCCGGGACGCGCGACGTACGACGACGAGGTGGGTGACGGTGGCAATCAGCAGCTCCGGACTGGTGACCGGGCTCACCACGGCGGCCCTGGTGACCGTCGGCGTTCTCGCCTACCAGGCGTCCGCGAACGTCCCGTCCGGCCTCGGCTCCGACGCGGGCGCCGCGGCGGCGGCGATCACCAAGGCCCCGCGCGACGAGGCGCACCCCACGGCCCTGCCCCCGGCCTCCGGCAGGGGTGAACGGGTCGTGTACTCGGTGGACGACGACCGGGTGTGGCTGGTCGGCGAGGACGGCGGGGTGCGGCGCACCTTCACGGTGACCCCGGGCACGGTCGACCCGGCGCCGGGCGTCTACGCCGTCACCTCCCGCTCGAACACGGTCACCGGATCAGATGGCGTCCCCGTCGAGCACGTGGTCCGCTTCGCCAACGTCGCGGGAGTCGCCGTCGGCTTCAGCGCGGCCGTGGACGACACCCCGCCCGACCCGTCCCGGACGGCCGCCACCGGCGGTATCCGGGAGTCCCGGGCGGACGGGGACGCGATGTGGAAGTTCGCGACGATCGGGCACAAGGTCGTCGTGATCCGCTGAGCCCGGCCCTCTCGGGCCGCTCGGCTCGGGGCCACCCGGCTCGGGCCGCTCTGCTCGGGCCGCTCTGCTCCGGCCGCTCCGCTCCGGTCGCCCCGCTCAGGCCGCTCTGCGGTCCTGCCCGGGCGCCGGCTCGGTTTTCGGTTCGGGGGCGCGCGGCGGTGTCGACACGGCGCTCGCCGCGGCGCACGAGGCCAGCAGCTCGCGCATGGACAAGGGGCGCGGACGCGGCTGCGGCGCGTCGCTCTCCGTGACCGGCATGGACGCCTCCTGGGATCCGGGGGCGGACGAAGTTAGGCACACCTAACTACGGGCTGGGTACCATGTGACCACGCCCGGGACGACCTGCGCAATATCTTGCCGACGTCTTGTCGGAATGTTCATCCGCGCCTGGAGCCCCGCCCGAGGCGGGACTCCCTCCGGCGCTCAGGCGGACAGCGCCGACAGACCCGCCCCGGCCCAGCGCTCCCCGAGCCCCGTCACCGTCACATGCCTGACCTCGTCGGTGGTGTCGCCCACGGCCCGGTGGATGACGATCCGCAGCCGGTCGTCGGTCAGCTCCTCGACCTTGCCCTCGCCCCACTCCACGACGATCACCGAGTCGGTCAGCGACACGTCGAGGTCCAGGTCCTCCATCTCGTCGAGCCCGCCGCCCAGGCGGTAGGCGTCGACGTGGACGAGCGGCGGGCCGTCCACGAGGGACGGGTGGACGCGCGCGATGACGAAGGTCGGCGAGGTGACCGCGCCGCGCACCCCGAGCCCCTCGCCGAGCCCCCGGGTCAGTGTCGTCTTGCCCGCGCCGAGCTCCCCGTTGAGCATCACGAGGTCGCCCGCGCGCAGCAGTTCGGCGAGACGGCGGCCCAGCTCCCGCATCTGCTCGGGGGAGGTGACGGTCAGCTCGGTCTCAGCCTGGTTGGGCGGTGCTGCTTCCATAGCCACCCACGGTAGCCCCTGCCGGGACCGCGCCCGCGCGGGTGAGCAGGTCGGCGAGGCGGTCGGTGACCACCTCGGGGTGTTCCAGCATCACCAGGTGCCCGGCGTCCGGGACCAGCACCAGTTCGGCCCCCGGCAGCAGGTCGGCGATGGCCTCGCTGTGCTCGCTGGGCGTGACCAGGTCCTTGACCCCGGCCAGCACCAGCACCGGAAGCTCCGTGAAGTGGGCGAGCGCCTCGGTCTTGTCGTGGTCGGCGAAGGCCGGGTAGTACTCGGCGACCACGTCGATCGGCGTCGCCTCGATCATCCGCTCGGCGAACCGCACCACCGCCGGATCGACGTCCCGGGAGGCGAAGGAGTACCGCTTGATGACCCCGGCGAACAGGTCGGCGGTCGCCCGGCGCCCCCGCTCCACCAGCTCGGCCCGCTGCCCGAGCGCCTTCAGCACACCCGGCAGGACCCGCCGTACCGCGTTGACGCCCGCGACGGGCAGTCCGAAGTTGACCTCGCCGAGCCGCCCGGAGGAGGTGCCCACCAGCGCGACGGCAACGGTCCGTTCCCGGATCAGCTCGGGGAACTGGTCGGCGAGCGCCATCACGGTCATCCCGCCCATCGAGTGCCCGACGAGCACGATCGGGCCCTCCGGCGCCGCGGCGTCCACGACGGCCTTCAGGTCCCGGCCCAACTGGTCGATGTCGACCGGCACACCGTCCTGCGCCTGCGCCACACCCCGCGCCGAGCGCCCGTGGCTGCGCTGGTCCCAGTGCACGGTCCGTACGACGCCCCGCAGCGCCGCCCGCTGGAAGTGCCAGGAGTCCTGGCTGAGGCAGTAGCCGTGGCTGAAGACGACGGTGACCGGGGCCGGCGCCTTGCGCCCGAAGAGCCGGCGCCGGCGCGGGGCGGACCCGCCCTCGGGCTCGACGTCGTCGACCTCGTAGTACAGCTCGGTCCCGTCGTCGGCGTACGCCTTGCCGGGCATCCCGCGCAGCGCGCCGTACGGGCCCGACGAGTCCAGCACCAGGCGGGCCTTCTGCCGCATGCCCCGGCCGACGGTCAGCCGCTCGATGGCGACACCGGCCGCCGCGCCCGCGGCGACGACACCTATCGCGGCACCGGCGAGACCGGTCGCCCGGCGCCAGTTGCCGGCGGAGGCGACCGCCGCGACGGCCTCCGCACTGCTCTCGCTCACGTACCGCTCCTCTTCGCCGGACTGCCGCGCACCGCCGTGCGGTCACCCAGTCTGTCGCTCGTTCACATAGACGCGGGGAACACGCGTTCCGATCCGGGTGACGATCTCGTACGCGATGGTGCCGGCGGCCTGCGCCCAGTCCTCGGCGGTCGGCTCACCGCCGTCACCGGGCCCGAAGAGCACCGCGCGCTCCCCCGGTTCGGGCTCGTCACCGCCCAGGTCCACCACGAACTGGTCCATCGCCACCCGCCCCGCGACGGTCCGCCACTTGCCGCCGACCAGCACCGGACCGGCGGAGGACGCGTGCCGGGGCACCCCGTCCGCGTACCCGACCGGGATGAGGCCCAGGGTGGTCTCACCGGGGGTGACGTAGTGGTGGCCGTAGCTGACGCCGTGGCCGCCGGGCACATGCTTGACCAGGGCCACCGAGGCCGACAGGGTCATCGCCGGCCGCAGCCCGAAGTCGGCGGGCGAGCCCAGCTCGGGGCTGGGCGAGACGCCGTAGACGGCGATCCCGGTGCGCACCAGGTCGAAGTGGCTGTCGGGGCGGGTCAGCGTGGCCGGCGAGTTGGCGATGTGCCGCACCTCGGGGCGCACCCCCTGCCCCTCCGCGTACGCCACCATCTCCCGGAACCGGTCGAGCTGGGCGTCGACGGAGGGGTGGCCGGGCTCGTCGGCGCAGGCGAAGTGCGACCAGAGCCCGGTCACCCGCAGCAGTCCGGCCCGCTCGGCGGCCAGCGCCGCGCCGACCATCGCGGCCCAGTCGTCCCCGGGCTGGCAGCCGCCGCGCCCGAGGCCGGTGTCGGCCTTGAGCTGCACCCGCGCCGGACGTCCGGCCGCGCGGGCGGCGGCGGTGACCTCGTCGAGGGCCCACATGTCGCTCACCGACACGTCGATCCGCGCCTCGATCGCCTCCCGCCAGGGCCCGCCCGGCGTCCACAGCCAGCACATGACCCGGACCTCGTCCGGCAGCCGCCCGTCGGCGCGCAGCGCGAGCGCCTCCTCGGGGGTGGCGGTGCCCAGCCAGGTCGCCCCCGCCTCGACCGCCGCGCGGGCGCACGGCAGCGCGCCGTGCCCGTACGCGTCGGACTTCACGACGGCCATCAGGGCCGCGTGCGGCGCCCGGGCGCGCAGGGCCCGCACGTTGGCGCGCACGGCGGCCAGATCGATCTCGGCGCGGGCCCGCAGGGGCGCGGTCCGCAGGGCTGCAGTTTCAGTCATGGCGCCCCCAGTGTCTCAGAGGGGTTCCGGACCCCGGTCGAGTGCGCCTTAGGTGCCGGGACGGCGGCCCCAGACGTGAACGCGGTCGCCGTTCTTCAGGACGTCCCAGAGCTTGCGCGCGTCGCCGAGGCGGAGGTTGACGCAGCCCATGGAGCCGACGGTCGTGTAGATCGTCCCGTAGACGGCGTGGAAGGCCTGTCCGCCGCTGAAGAACTGGGAGTACGGCATGGGCTGGCCGTACAGGGTCGATACGTGGTTCTTGTGCTTCCAGTAGACCTTGTGCGTGCCGGTACGGGTCCGGTACCCGGCGCGGCCGCTGCGCATGGGCATCGGGCCGAGGAGGACCTTGCGCCCCTTCTGCACCCAGGTCAGCTGCCGGTCGAGGTCGACGCAGGCCACGCGGTACGTCCGCACCGGGCACCTCCCGGCGGCGTTGGGGTTCTTCCGCGCGCCGATGAGCTGCATGGTCGCCCAGGTGACGGGCCCCGCGAAGCCGATCGCCGGCTTGATCCTCCGCTTGACCTGGAAGGCGCGGATCGCCCGGCAGTCCGCGGCGGACTGCCTGCCGTCCACCTTCAGCTTCAGCCACCGCTCGACCTGCCGCTGATAGGGCCCGGTCTGCTTGGTGCAGGTGACCCGCGTGACGGCGTCCCCGAGCGGCACGTACTCCACCGGCTCGTAGGCCCCCTCGACAGCACCCCGAGGCTCCACGGCGTCCTCCCGCGCACCTGGCACGTACACCCGGGGCGCCAACGCCTGATCAGGCGTGTCGAGCACCCGGAAGCGGGTCACCGCGCCGGGCACCAGCTCCTCCTCGGCCACCGACGAAGGCCCCGGCACGGCGACCGCGGCCCCGGTCGGCAGCGCGAGAACCGCCGCCATCAGGACCACGGCACCCCGGCAGGCGATACGCGAGCTGATCATGCGATCAGCGAAGCGCGGCCCCGCCCGCCCGGAGAACCCGCCGCGCGACGAGGTCCCCCAGACGTACGCACCCCACCAGCCCCCACCCCACCCCTTCCAGCCAGCCTGCGGGCAGCCGACCACCCCAGCCAGCCTGCGGGCAGCCGACCGCCGCCACAGGCTGTGGGCAGCCGACCACCACCGCAGGCTGTGAGCCGCCCCGCTCCACCAGGCTGTGGGCAGTCGGCCGCTCCACCAGGCTGTGGGCAGTCGTTCCGCAGGGCGGAACGGGTGGGCACAGCCGAACCCGCACCCGGCGGCGAGGCCCCCACCCCCACCGAACAGTCGCCGCCCGTAAGGTGCTCGCCATGAGCATCATCGGGGTCGGCATCGACGTGGCCGAGATCGACCGCTTCGCCGCATCACTGAACCGCACACCAGGCCTGGCACAACGCCTGTTCCTACCCAGCGAGTTGCAACTGCCCAGCGGCGAGCGCCGAGGCATCGCCTCCCTGGCCGCCCGCTTCGCCGCGAAGGAAGCCCTGGCCAAGGCACTCGGCGCCCCCGCGGGCCTGCACTGGACCGACGCGGAGGTCTACGTCGAGGACAGCGGCCGCCCCCGCCTACGGGTGACGGGCACGGTCGCCGCCAAGGCCGCCGAACTCGGCGTACAAACCTGGCACGTGTCGCTCAGTCACGACGCGGGCGTGGCCTCCGCCGTGGTGGTCGCGGAAGGCTGAGGACCGCGAGAGACTCGGCCCCATGCGGAGTGCGTACAGCGTTCAGACGGTCCGGGCGGCCGAACAGGAACTGATGGCGCGGCTGCCCGAGGGCACCCTGATGCAGCGCGCGGCGGCCGGACTCGCCGCGGCCTGCGCGGACCTCCTCGGCCGGGTGTACGGCAGCCGCGTCGTACTCCTGATCGGCAGCGGCGACAACGGAGGCGACGCGCTCCACGCCGGCGCCCGCCTCGCCCGCAGAGGCGCCGGCGTCACCGCGGTGACCCTGAGCCCGGGGCGCGCACACGCGGGCGGGCTCGCGGCACTGCGCCGCGCGGGCGGCCGGGAGACGGACCCCGAGGGGACCAAGGGGGCCGAGGCGGCCGAGAACCTGATCCGCCGAGCGGACCTCGTACTCGACGGCATCGTCGGCATCGGCGGCCGAGGCGGCCTGCGCCCGGACGCGGCACGGCTCGCCGAACTGGCCGCCCGGTCCCGGGCCGCCGTGGTCGCGGTGGACCTGCCGAGCGGCGTGGACGCGGACACCGGCCGGGTACCGGGCGCCGCGGTACGGGCCGACCTCACGGTCACCTTCGGCACCCACAAGCCGGCGCTGCTGATCGACCCGGCACGGGAGTACGCCGGGACCGTCCGGCTCGTCGACATCGGCCTGGAACTCCCAAAGACCGCCGAGCTGGAGGCGCTGCAGCACGCGGACGTGGCGCGGCTGCTGCCGGTGCCGGGCGCGGAGAGCGACAAGTACCGGCGGGGCGTCGTCGGAGTCGCGGCCGGGTCGGCACGGTACCCGGGGGCGGCGGTGCTGGCGGTCGCGGGCGCGCTGCGGGGCGGCGCGGGGGCCGTGCGGTACGTCGGCCCGGCGGGGGACGCGGTGCTGGCCCGCTTCCCGGAGACGCTGGTGTCGGACACCGGGCCGGCGAAGGCGGGCCGGGTGCAGGCATGGGTGACCGGACCGGGCGCCGGGGACGACGCGGCGCCGGTCGCCGAGGCCCTCGCCGCGGACGTACCGGTGCTGCTCGACGCGGACGGGCTGCGCCTGGCGGACCGGGACACGGTACGGGCCCGGACGGCCCCCACCCTGATGACCCCGCACGCCGGGGAGGCCGCGGCCCTGCTCGGCGTGGACCGCGCGGAGGTCGAGGGCGCCCGGCTCACGGCGGTACGCGAACTGGCGGACCGGTACCGGGCGACGGTGCTGCTGAAGGGCTCGACGACGCTGGTCGCGGACCCGGGGGCCGGCACGCCGGTGCGGGTGAACGCGACGGGCACGCCCTGGCTGGCCACCGCCGGCAGCGGGGACGTGCTGTCGGGACTGGCCGGCTCCCTGCTGGCCTCGGGCCTGGGGGCGCGCGACGCGGGCAGCGTGGCGGCCTATCTGCACGGCCTGGCGGGGCGGTACGCGGCGGACGGCGCCCCGGTGGGGGCGCAGGACCTGGCGGAGGGCATCACCCGGGCGTGGCGGGACGTCGGGGACTGAAAACCGGGTGCGTGCCGTCGCCACGGCCGCCTACCGTCGTGGACATGCGTGTGGTCTTCACCAAGGGTCCCGGAACGAGCTACGACATCGCCGTGCACCGGGAGAAGGGCGCCGCGCTCGCGCCGCGCAACGGCCCCGGCGGCCATCCCTACCTCCCCCACGACCTCGTGCACTTCCTGGTCGAGGCGGAGGCGGGCATCGCGCTCGGGGTCTACGGCCAGGTCGCCGCCGGCGACAACGGCCTGTTCTGGCCGGCCGACCCGGCGGAGCGGACCCGGGCCGCCCGGCACCGCAGGTCCAAGCGCCCCCGGTCCTCCCCCGCCGCCCGCGCCGACATGGCCAGGTCGGAGGAGCTGGCGGGGATCGCCGTACCGGTGTGGGAGGTCCGCAACGGCCACGCGGCACAGCTCCCGGCCTATGTGACGGTCCGGGAGCTGCCGCCGGTGGTCGACCGGATCGTGGCCCGGCTCGACGAGTACGCCGAGCGCTGGCACGCGCTCCCGGTGGGAGGGTCGCTCACCCTGACCTGGTGAGCGGCCCCCGCCACCCGTACCCGGCGAGCGACGCCCGCCACCCGTACCCGGCGAGCGACCCCCGCTACTCGACCGTCACCGACTTCGCCAGGTTCCGCGGCTGGTCGACCTCGTTGCCGCGGGCCGTGGCCAGCTCGCAGGCGAAGACCTGCAACGGCACGGTGGCCACCAGGGGTTGCAGCAGGGTCGGCGTCGCAGGGATGCGGATCAGATGGTCCGCGTACGGGGCCACCTCCTCGTCGCCCTCCTCCGCGATGACGACGGTCCGCGCCCCGCGGGCCCGGATCTCCTGGATGTTGGAGACCATCTTGTCGTGGAGGACGGACCGCCCCTTGGGCGACGGGACGACGACCACCACCGGCAGGTCGTCCTCGATCAGCGCGATCGGCCCGTGCTTCAGCTCGCCCGCCGCGAACCCCTCGGCGTGCATGTAGGCCAGCTCCTTCAGCTTCAGCGCGCCCTCCAGCGCCACCGGATAGCCGACGTGCCGGCCCAGGAACAGCACCGTCTTCTTGTCGGCGAGCGAACGGGCCAGCTCCCGCACCGGTTCCATCGTCTCCAGCACGCGCTCCACCGCGCCGGAGATCTCCGCGAGGTCCCGTACGACCGCCCGGATCTCGTCGCCCCATTTGGTGCCGCGGACCTGGCCGAGGTAGAGCGCCACGAGATAGCAGGCGACCAGCTGGGTCAGGAACGCCTTGGTCGAGGCGACGGCGACCTCGGGGCCCGCGTGCGTGTAGAGCACCGCGTCCGACTCGCGCGGGATCGTGGAGCCGTTGGTGTTGCAGACGGCCAGCACCCTGGAGCCCTGCTCCCGGGCGTGCCGCACCGCCATCAGCGTGTCCATGGTCTCCCCGGACTGGGAGATCGCGATGACCAGGGTCCGCGCGTCGAGGATGGGGTCCCGGTAGCGGAACTCGCTCGCCAGCTCCACCTCGCAGGGGATCCGCGTCCAGTGCTCGATGGCGTACTTGGCGATCAGTCCGGCGTGGAAGGCGGTGCCGCAGGCCACCACGACGACCTTGTGGATCTCGCGGAGTTCCGCCGCCGGGATGCGCACCTCGTCCAGGGTCAGCGAGCCGGCCGCGTCGATCCGGCCCAGCAGGGTGTCGGCGACCGCCTTGGGCTGCTCGGCGATCTCCTTGAGCATGAAGTAGTCGTAGCCGCCCTTCTCGGCGGCCGAGGCGTCCCAGTCGACGCGGTAGGTGCGGACCTCGGCCGGGCTGCCGTCGAAGCCGGTCACCGTCACCCCGTCCCGGCGCAGCTCCACCACCTGGTCCTGGCCCAGTTCGATGGCGGTACGGGTGTGGGCGATGAAGGCGGCCACGTCCGAGGCGAGGAACGCCTCGCCCTCGCCGACGCCCACCACCAGCGGGGAGTTGCGGCGCGCGCCGACGACCACGCCGGGCTCGTCCGCGTGCACCGCGACCAGGGTGAACGCGCCCTGGAGCCGTCGGCACACCTGGCGCATGGCCTCGGCGAGGTCCGCGCACGAGGAGAACTCCTCGGCGAGCAGATGGGCGACGACCTCGGTGTCGGTCTCCGAGGCGAGGTCGTGGCCGCGCTCGGCGAGTTCGGCCCGCAGCGACGCGAAGTTCTCGATGATGCCGTTGTGCACGACGGCCACCCGGCCCGCGTTGTCCAGGTGCGGATGCGCGTTGGCGTCCGTGGGCCCGCCGTGGGTGGCCCAGCGGGTGTGCCCGATCCCGGTGGAGCCGCTCGGCAGCGGGCGCTCGACCAGTCGCTTCTCCAGATTGACGAGCTTCCCGGCCCGCTTCGCGGCGGCGAGCCCGCCGTCCGCGAGCACGGCCACGCCCGCCGAGTCGTATCCCCGGTACTCCAGTCGCTTCAGCCCGGCCATCACGACATCGAGCGCCGACTGCGACCCCACGTATCCCACGATTCCGCACATGAGCGGCAGCCTACGATCGAATTCGCCACCGAACCGGGCACATCGTGCCCGATTTCGGAAATTCCTGGGCCCGATCGTCCGGCCGCGCTCAGGTACTGGCCCAGTCTCAGGTCTTGCCCGGTCTCAGGTCTTGGCCCGGTACGCCCGCATCGCCAGCGGATAGAACACGACCGCTATCCCGGCCGCCCACACCAGCGACCAGAGCACCGGCTGTGCCACCGGCCCGCCGAGCAGCAGCCCGCGGAAGGCGTCGGAGAGATGGGTCACCGGATTGACGTCGCTCCACGCCTGGAGCCAGCCCGGCATCGTGTCGACCTGCACGAAGGCACTGCTGGTGAAGGTGATCGGGAAGATCAGGGTGAACGCGAACGCCTGCACCTTCTCCGCGTCCCCGGCGAGCATCCCGATCAGCACCGCCGTCCACGACACGGCCGCCGCGAACACCATCACCAGCAGGGTGCCGAGCAGGAAGCCGTCGAGCCCGCCCGTGATCCGGAAGCCGAGCAGCAGCCCGAGACCGATCATCAGCAGCAGCGCCCACAGGTGCTTGGCGAGGTCCGCCGTGATCCGGCCGATCAGCGGCGCCGAGCGGGCTATCGGCAGGCTCCGCAGCCGGTCGAAGACGCCCTTGGTGAGGTCGGTGTTGAGCGCCATCGCCGTGTACATCGTCATGAACAGGGTGTTCTGCACGATGATCCCGGGCAGCGCGTACTTCAGATACGCCTCCGGGGACCCGGCCATCTGGCCGCCCAGGACGTAGGTGAACAGGAACACGAACATGATCGGCGTGATGCTGTAGTCGACCAGCTCCAACGGGTTGTGCTTGACCGCGACCAGACTCCGCCAGGCCATGGTGAAGGTCTGCTGGAGTCCCGCGAGCGGCCGCACCCGCCCGGACCGGGCACCGGGGGTGCCGGGGGCGGTGAGAGTCGTGGCGGTCATGTCCGGCTCACCTCCTTGCGCAGCTCGCCGTCCTCCCGGACGGACCCCTCCCCGTCGCCCTGCTCCTCCGGGGCACCGGCGGGCTCCGCCCGATGGCCGGTCAGGGCGAGGAACACCTCGTCCAGCGAGGAGCGGCGCAGCGCCAGCTCGCCCACCGCTATCCCCTCCCGGTCCAGGGAGCGCACCACGGCCGGCATCAGCTCGGGGTCCTTCACGGGCGCCGTGACCGTCTCGCCCTCGATCTGGGTCTGCGCGCCGGCCGCCCGGGCCACCACCGCGTGCACCCGCGCCAGCTCCCCCGCGACCAGCGGCCGCACCTGGAGCACCTGCCCGCCGACCTGCGACTTCAGCTCGTCCGGGGTGCCCTCGGCGATCACCCGGCCCTTGTCGATCACCACGATGTCGTCGGCGAGCACATCGGCCTCGTTCAGGTACTGCGTGGTCAGCAGGGCCGTCGCGCCGTCCGCCACCAGGCCCCTCAGCAGGTCCCACAGCTCCCCTCGACTGTGCGGGTCGAGGCCGGTCGTCGGCTCGTCGAGGAAGAGGATGCTGGGGCGCCCCACCAGGCTCGCGGCGAGGTCGAGCCGCCGCCGCATCCCGCCGGAGTACGTCTTCACCGCCCGCCCGGCCGCGTACGTCAGCTGGAAGCGCTCCAGCAGCTCCCGCGCCCGCGCCCTGGCCTCCCGCCGGGGCAGACCCAGCAGCCGGCCGATGAGCAGCAGGTTCTCGGTGCCGGTCAGGTTCTCGTCCACCGCGGCGTACTGCCCGGTCAGCCCGACCAGCGAGCGGACCGCGGCCGCGTCCCGCACGACGTCGTACCCGGCCACCCGGGCCCGTCCGCCGTCCGGCCGGAGCAGCGTCGCGAAGATCCGCACCGCGGTGGTCTTCCCCGCGCCGTTGGGGCCCAGCAGGCCGAGCACCGTGCCACGACGGGCCCCCAGATCGACCCCGGCCAGCGCCTCGGTCTCCTTGAACCGCTTGACCAGGCCTTCCGCCTCGATCGCGTACGTCATGGGTCACCCCTCGGGGTCGGTGGAGCCCGGGCTGGGCCCACCTCTCCCACAACTGTGACGCACGCCACTGACATTCCCCCCTTTGTCCCCGTAGGGCCGGAATGGGAAGCCGGGTGACGGATCCCACCTCACCGTCCGTTCGTACTCCCGTAACAATGGACTGTGATCTCTCCGGTCTCCCCGATGCCCCGGAGCGCCCACCGGCACAAGCCGGAGGCGACTCCCTACGTCGACCTCACCCGAGCCGAGTGGAGCGCGCTGCGCGACAAGACGCCGCTGCCCCTCTCCGCCGAGGAGGTCGAGAAGCTGCGCGGTCTCGGCGACGTCATCGACCTCGACGAGGTGCGGGACATCTACCTCCCGCTCTCCCGGCTGCTCAACCTCTACGTCGGCGCCACGGACGGCCTGCGCGGCGCGCTCAACACCTTCCTCGGCGAGCAGGGCTCCCAGTCGGGCACCCCCTTCGTCATAGGGGTGGCCGGCTCGGTCGCCGTCGGCAAGTCCACGGTCGCCCGGCTCCTCCAGGCCCTGCTCTCCCGCTGGCCGGAGCACCCGCGGGTGGAGCTGGTCACCACGGACGGGTTCCTGCTGCCGACGCGCGAGCTCCAGGACCGCGGCCTGATGTCGAGGAAGGGCTTCCCGGAGTCGTACGACCGCCGTGCCCTGACCCGGTTCGTCGCCGACATCAAGGCGGGCAAGGACGAGGTCTCGGCCCCCGTCTACTCCCACCTCATCTACGACATCGTCCCGGACCGCAAGCTCACCGTGCGCCGCCCGGACATCCTGATCGTCGAGGGCCTGAACGTCCTGCAGCCCGCGCTGCCCGGCAAGGACGGCCGCACCCGCGTCGGCCTCGCCGACTACTTCGACTTCAGCGTCTACGTCGACGCCCGCACCGAGGACATCGAGCACTGGTACCTCAACCGCTTCAAGAAGCTGCGCGCGACGGCCTTCCAGAACCCGTCCTCGTACTTCCGCAAGTACACCCAGGTCTCCGAGGAGGAGGCGCTGGACTACGCGCGCACCACCTGGCGGACCATCAACAAGCCCAACCTCGTGGAGAACGTCGCCCCCACCCGCGGCCGCGCCACCCTGATCCTGCGCAAGGGCCCCGATCACAAGGTGCAGCGCCTGCGACTGCGCAAGCTGTGACGGCTACGCTGCCGCCATGCTGCACCTGCGACTGATCACCCCGGCCGACCGGACCGAGGCGGCCGTCCGGCTGATCGAGAACACGGTCGGCACCGCGCACCTCGTCGTCCTGCCCGGGGCCGCCCGGAACCCGGCCGGGGACGTGGTCATGTGCGACGTGGCCCGCGAGGCCGGCGACGAACTCCTCAGCGGGCTCCAGGAGCTGGACATCGAGGAGAGCGGCTCCATCGCCGTCGAGAACATCGACCTCTCGCTGTCCGAGCGGGCCGACAAGGCGGAGAAGGACGCCCCGGGCGAGGGGGCGGACGCGGTCCTGTGGGAGCACCTGACGGAGGCGACGCACGAGGAGTCGACGCTCTCCGTCACCTACCTCGCGTTCCTCACCCTCGCCACGATGATCGCGGCCTGCGGTGTGGTGCTCGACAACGCGATCCTGATCGTGGGCGCGATGGCCGTCGGCCCGGAGTTCGGCCCGCTGGCGGGCATCTGCACGGCGCTGGTACAGCGCGCCCCGCGACTCGCGCTGCGCTCCGTGATCGCCCTGCTGGTGGGCTTCGCGGTGGCCATGGCCGTCACGGTCGGCTTCAGCTTCTTCATGGACGCGATCGACCTGTTCAGCGAGGAGCAGCTGGAGGGCGACCGCCCGCAGACCGGCTTCGTCTACGCGCCGGACTGGTTCTCGTTCATCGTCGCGGTCCTGGCGGGCGCCGCCGGCACCCTCTCGCTGACCTCGTCGAAGTCGGGCGCCCTGGTCGGCGTCGCCATCTCCGTCACGACCGTCCCGGCGGCCGCGAACGCGGCGGTGGCCCTGAGCTACGGCGACACCCAGCAGACGGTGGGCTCCTCGGAGCAGCTCCTGCTGAACCTCCTGGGCATCGTCCTCGCGGGCACCCTGACCCTGCTGGCCCAGAAGTACTTCTGGAACCGCAGGCGACAGCGCGCCTGAGAGGTCCGGGGGCCCCGGCCCCCGGACCACGGAGGGTCCTAGCCCAGCGCGGACTTCACCACGTCGGCCAGCCGCGCGGCGACACTGCGCGCCTGGTCGATGTCGGCGGCCTCGACCATCACCCGGACCAGCGGCTCGGTCCCGGAGGGCCTGAGCAGCACCCGCCCGGTGGTGCCCAGCTCCCGCTCCGCCTCGGCGACCGCGGTGGCCAGTTCCCCGGAGGTCCGCACCCGGGACTTGTCGACGTCGGGCACGTTGACCAGCACCTGCGGCAGCCGCTCCATCACGGAGGCCAGCTCCTTGAGGGACCGCCCGGTCTCGGCGATCCGGGCCGCGAGCAGCAGGCCCGTCAGCGTGCCGTCACCGGTGGTGGCGTGGTCGAGGACGATCACGTGCCCGGACTGCTCGCCGCCGAGCGCGTAGCCGTGGCGCTTCATCTCCTCCAGCACGTACCGGTCGCCGACGGCGGTCTGGACGAGGTTCAGCCCTTCCCGCTCCATCGCCAGCTTGAAGCCGAGGTTGGACATGACCGTCGCGACAACGGTGCCGGAGCGCAGTGCGGAACGCTCCCGCATCGCCAGCGCGAGTACGGCCAGGATCTGGTCGCCGTCCACCTCCTCACCGGTGTGGTCGACGGCGAGGCAGCGGTCGGCGTCGCCGTCGTGGGCGATGCCGAGGACGGCGCCGTGCTCGACCACGGCGGCCTTGAGCAGACCGAGGTGGGTGGAGCCGCAGCCGTCGTTGATGTTGAGCCCGTCGGGCTCCGCACCGATGGTGATCACTTCGGCGCCGGCCCGCGCGAACGCCTCCGGCGAGACCCGGGCGGCGGCGCCGTGCGCCTCGTCGAGGACGATCCTCAACCCGTCGAGCCGGTTGGGGAGCACGCCGATGAGATGGGCGACGTACTGGTCGAGGCCCTCGTCGTAGTCGCGCACCCGGCCGACGCCCGCGCCGGTGGGCCGCTCCCACGGCTCGCCGTGCCGGTGCGACTCGTAGACGGACTCGATCCGGTCCTCCAGCTCGTCGGCGAGTTTGTGACCGCCCCGGGCGAAGAACTTGATGCCGTTGTCCGGCATGGCGTTGTGGCTGGCGGAGAGCATGACGCCCAGGTCGGCGCCGAGCGCGCCGGTGAGGTGGGCCACGGCGGGCGTCGGCAGGACGCCGACCCGCAGCACGTCGACCCCGGCGCTCGCCAGGCCGGCGACCACGGCGGCCTCCAGGAACTCCCCGGACGCACGCGGGTCCCGTCCGACCACGGCTGTCGCCCGGTGGCCCTCGAAGGTACCCGCCTCGGCGAGCACGTGGGCCGCCGCGACCGACAGACCGAGCGCCATCTCGGCGGTCAGATCCGCGTTGGCGACACCACGCACGCCGTCCGTGCCGAAGAGTCGTCCCACTTGTCCTCCTGATGAAGCGTCACTTTCGAGATCACCTTGGGAGATCGTCCCAGATCACCCGATCACAAAAGCCTTTGAACGTCTTGTGCTGTTATACGCCCATGACTGTGATAAACGAACGCCCCGGCGGCACTGTGGCGTGCCGCCGGGGCGTTACGAGCTGCAGGCAGCGAAGCTTAACGCTTGCTGTACTGCGGAGCCTTGCGGGCCTTCTTCAGACCGGCCTTCTTGCGCTCGACCGCACGGTCGTCGCGGCGGAGGAAGCCGGCCTTCTTGAGGGCGCCGCGGTTGTTGTCCACGTCGGCCTCGTTCAGCGCGCGGGCGACACCGAGACGGAGCGCACCGGCCTGACCGGAGACACCGCCACCGGCGATGCGGGCGACGACGTCGTAGCGGCCCTCGAGCTCGAGCACCTTGAAGGGCTCGTTGACTTCCTGCTGGTGCACCTTGTTGGGGAAGTAGTCCTCAAGGGTGCGACCGTTGATCTTCCACTTGCCGGTGCCCGGGACGATCCGGACGCGGGCGATGGCGTTCTTGCGACGGCCCAGGCCGGCGGCCGGCTGGGGCTCACCGAAGCGCGAGGCGAGGGACTCGGAGGTGTACTCACCCTCCACCGGAACCTCGGACTCGGTGGTGTAGCTGTCGATGTCAAGCTCTTCGAGCGGCTGCTCGGCAGTGGTCTCGGCCACGATGCTCCTCAGATTCTGTTCAGTCTTAGGGGGTGGCCGGAACTACTGCGCGACCTGGGTGATCTCGAACGGCACCGGCTGCTGGGCCGTGTGCGGGTGCTGGTCACCCTTGTAGACCTTCAGCTTCGAGAGCATCTGACGGCCCAGGGAGTTCTTGGGGAGCATGCCCTTGACGGCCTTCTCGATGGCCTTCTCGGGGTTCTTGTCGAGCAGCTCGTCGTAGCGGACGGAGCGCAGACCACCCGGGTAGCCGGAGTGGCGGTACGCCATCTTCTGGGTCCGCTTGTTGCCGGACAGGTGCACCTTGTCGGCGTTGATGATGATGACGAAGTCACCGGTGTCGACGTGGGGGGCGTAGATCGGCTTGTGCTTGCCCCGGAGAAGGGTCGCTGCGGTGGTGGCGAGACGCCCCAGGACGATGTCCTGGGCGTCGATGACGTGCCACTGGCGCGTCACATCGCCGGGCTTGGGGCTGTACGTACGCACGGTTCGTAGCCTTCGCTTCGAGTGAATGGTCCTGAACAGGTCACCGAAACGATCACGACAGCCCTGACCGCACTGCGGTGACGCATACCGCGTGCTGGTCGCTGGTCATCGGCCCGGTGGACCGGTGTAAGGGCCCGTCCCGTGAGAATGAGCAAGCCAATACACAACGAACAGGCAGAATACCTGGGCTTCCCCGGACGGGTCAAAACGAGGTCACTGCCGTTGCCGCACCAGATTTTACCCCCCGCACCACTCCCCCGCCCGACAGAGCGCCAAGACCGTGACCTCCGGCACACCCGGCGTGACGACCCCTGGTCAGGCTCATGCCACTGGCACACGCGATCCGCGAGCGCCCGGAAGGCGGCTCGCACCAACCACCCGGAGATGTCGCTTTTGCGCTCACCGGACGGGGCAACGTCAGGCGCCCCAGGGCCTCTTGGCACGGAACGGCACTCCCGGCCCCCGTCTAAGATGCGCCCCATGAGCTTCGGGCAGCAGGGGGGATCCCAACCTCAGTGGGACCCCTGGAAACCTCAATCCCAGCAGCCGTGGACCAGCGGCAGCGACGGCATGACCCCGGACTGGGCCGCGCTCGCCGAGGCGTCCGAGTCCCGTAACAAGCGGCGCAGGCTGCTGTTCATCGGCGGCGGCGCGCTGGCCACCGTCGGCGTGGCGGCCGCGGTCGCCGTGGCCGTCGTGTCCGCGAACAGCGGGAACGAGGCGTCCAACAAGCCGACCGCCCAGCTCCCCGCCACCGCGGACATACCGAGCGGGTCCACCGGCCCGGCCCCCTCGTTCGAGCCGACGAGCGCGCCGCCCCCGCTGGACCCGGACGACTTCGTCGCCAGCGCGAAGAAGGACACCGCCCCGCTCGGCCCCGAGACCCTCTTCCCGGGCACCCAGCTGACCATGGGCGAGACCGTCTACAAGAAGGGTCCGACGGCCGACACCAAGGACTGCTCCTCGGCCGTCCTGAAGACCCTGCCGAAGATCCTCGACGCCAACGGCTGCACCCGTCTGATGCGGGTCACCTACGTCAAGGACGGCGTCGCGGTCACGGTCGGCGTGGCCGTCTTCGACACCGCGGCACAGGCCACCAAGGCCAAGGGCCAGTCCGACGACAAGAGCATCGTCAAGGCGCTGTCCGGCAAGGGCGTGAAGCCCTTCTGCAACGCCGCCGTCTGCCGCTCCACCCGGAACGCCTACGGCCGCTACGCCTACTTCACGGTGGCCGGCTTCACCGACGGCAAGGACGTCACGACCAAGGACACCAAGGTCTTCACGACCGGCGACGACCTCCAGGAGTTCACCTTCCGCCAGATCCAGCGCCGGGGCCAGGCCCAGGCGTCCGCGGCGGCCCAGGCGGGCTAGGGCCTGGAAGAGGGGGCTCCGCACTCCGGAACCCCTCCCGGCGCACCTGCGCTCAGTGCACCTGCCCGCGCACCCGCCGGGCCTGCCGCTGCCGCTCCGCGAGCTGGTCGTCGGCCGGGTAGGCGACCTCCTCCAGCGTCAGCCCGTGCGGCCGTACGACATGGACGGCGCTGTCGCGCACCCCCGCGTCGAGTACCGCGCGCGGCCACTCCACCCCGCGGTGCCCGTCCCCGACGAACAGCAACGCGCCCACCATGGACCGCACTTGGTTGTGGCAGAAGGCGTCGGCGCGGACCTCGATCTCGACGACCCCGTCGGCCGTGCGGCGCACGTCGAAGTCGAAGATCTCCCGGACCGTGGACGCCCCCTCGCGCTTCTTCGCGTAGGCGGCGAAGTCATGCTCCCCGACGAGGGACTTGGCGGCAGCGTCCATCACCGCGACGTCCAACTCCCAGTCGTGCCAGTGCACATGACTGCGCAACAGCGGATCGACCCCGCCCGGCCGGTCACCGACCCGGTAGATGTAGCGCCGCCACAGCGCGGCGAACCGCGCGTTGAACCCCTCCGGCGCCTCACCGATCGCCCACACCCGCACGTCCTTGGGCAACCGGCCGGCGAGCCGCTTCAGCAGCTTCTCGCGGTGCTCCTCCCAGAGCCCGGCGGGCAGATCCACATGCGCCACCTGCCCCCGCGCGTGCACACCCGCGTCGGTCCGCCCGGCCACGGTCAGGTCGTACGTCGTCGCCCCCGACCGCGTCACGGTCCGCAACGCCTCCTCGACCTCCCCCTGCACGGTCCGCCGCCCCCCGGCCTGCTTGGCCCACCCGGAGAACTCACTCCCGTCGTAGGACAGGTCGAGCCGTACCCGTACGAACCCGGGCTCCACTTCGTCACTCACCCGTAGATCCTCTCAGCAACAAAAAAGCGGGCCCGCCCCTCGAAAGGAACGGACCCGCAACGCCCTTGAGGGGCGCGGGGAACTGCGCGACAAGCAACGACGAAGCCGCACCCGCCGACGAACAGCCCCCGGCAGAACGCTTACGCGTCCTTGGACTCCTCGGCCGCAGCCTCGTCGGCCTCAACCGCGTCGTCGGCCTTGGCCGTGTCGACCTTGGTCTCGGCAACCTCGGCGTCCTTGGCGGCACGCTTGGTGGCGGCCTCGGCCTCACCCGTGGCCTCCTGCGCAACCGTCAGCGCCTCGACCAGCTCGATGACAGCCATGGGCGCGTTGTCGCCACGGCGGTTACCGATCTTGGTGATCCGGGTGTAGCCACCCGGACGGTTCTCGTAGCGCGGGCCGATCTCGGTGAAGAGCGTGTGGACGATGCTCTTGTCCGTGATCACCTGGAGCACCTGACGGCGGTTGTGAAGGTCGCCCTTCTTCGCCTTGGTGACCAGACGCTCCGCGTACGGGCGCAGACGACGGGCCTTGGCCTCGGTCGTCGTGATCTTGCCGTGCTCGAAGAGGCTCTTCGCCAGGTTGGCGAGGAGCAGCTTCTCGTGCGCGGCGCTGCCGCCCAGACGGGCACCCTTGGTGGGCTTCGGCATGTCAATCTCCTGTGTGTCTGCCCCGGCCGTATGAGGTACCGAAGTCAGTATCCGAGCAGGCGGCTACCTGTCGGAGATCCGGGAGCAGTCCCGAAGGGACGCTCCCGGAGGGGGCGCGGGGAACTGCGCGACAAGCCACAGCGCACCCGCACCCGAGTACGGACCCGAAGGCCCGAGCTCTTAGTACTGCTCGGTCTCCACAAAGCCCGCGTCCGCGTCGTCGTCCGCGCCAAAGGCATCGGCCGCGGCGGTCGGGTCGAACCCGGGAGGCGAGTCCTTGAGCGCGAGGCCCATACCGGCCAGCTTCGCCTTGACCTCGTCGATCGACTTCGCACCGAAGTTGCGGATGTCGAGCAGGTCCGCCTCGGAACGAGCCACGAGCTCACCCACGGAGTGGATGCCCTCGCGCTTGAGGCAGTTGTAGGAGCGGACCGTGAGCTCCAGCTCCTCGATCGGCAGCGCTAGATCCGCGGCAAGGGCGGCGTCCGTGGGGGACGGGCCCATGTCGATGCCCTCGGCGTCGATGTTCAGCTCGCGGGCGAGACCGAACAGCTCGACCAGGGTCTTGCCGGCGGAGGCCATGGCGTCACGCGGACGCATCGCCTGCTTGGTCTCGACGTCGACGATCAGCTTGTCGAAGTCGGTGCGCTGCTCGACACGGGTCGCCTCGACCTTGTACGTGACCTTCAGCACGGGGCTGTAGATGGAGTCGACCGGGATACGGCCGATCTCCTGGCCCACCTGCTTGTTCTGCACGGCGGAGACGTAGCCGCGACCGCGCTCGACGGTCAGCTCCATCTCCAGCTTGCCCTTGCCGTTGAGCGTGGCGAGGACCAGGTCGGGGTTGTGCACCTCGACACCGGCCGGGGGCGCGATGTCGGCGGCGGTGACCAGACCCGGACCCTGCTTGCGCAGGTACATCACGACCGGCTCGTCGTGCTCCGAGGAGACGACCAGCTGCTTGATGTTGAGGATCAGGTCGGTGACGTCCTCCTTGACGCCCGGCACGGTGGTGAACTCGTGCAGGACGCCGTCGATGCGGATGCTGGTGACAGCAGCGCCGGGGATCGACGACAGGAGCGTACGGCGCAGGGAGTTGCCGAGGGTGTAGCCGAAGCCCGGCTCCAGCGGCTCGATCACGAACCGGGAGCGGAACTCGTCGACGACCTCTTCGGTCAACGAGGGACGCTGAGCGATCAGCATGAAGTGAATCCTTCAGTCATGGGCACCCACTATTTGATGCCCTTGAGTACTACAAGGGTACGGGCGGTACGCCCCGAAGGAGCCGTACCGCCCGAGAAGCCCTGCGAAGCGAGGTCAGACGCGACGACGCTTCGGCGGACGGCAGCCGTTGTGCGGGGTCGGGGTGACGTCCTGGATGGAGCCGACCTCGAGGCCCGTGGCCTGGAGCGAACGGATCGCGGTCTCACGACCCGAACCCGGACCCTTCACGAACACGTCGACCTTGCGCATGCCGTGCTCCTGGGCGCGGCGGGCAGCCGACTCGGCGGCCATCTGCGCGGCGAACGGCGTGGACTTCCGGGAGCCCTTGAAGCCGACGTGGCCGGCGGAGGCCCAGGAGATCACGTTGCCGGACGGGTCCGTGATGGAGACGATCGTGTTGTTGAACGTGCTCTTGATGTGCGCGTGGCCGTGAGCGACGTTCTTCTTTTCCTTGCGGCGCACCTTCTTGGCAGCGCCCTGACGACCCTTGGGGGGCATCTGTACTCCTACGGGAGGTGGTCGGTCCTACAGCGAAGACCGCTGGACGGCGAAGTCCGCTGTGGACTACTTCTTGCCCGGCTTCTTCTTGCCGGCGATGGCGCGACGCGGGCCCTTGCGGGTACGAGCGTTCGTGCTGGTGCGCTGACCGCGGACGGGCAGACCACGACGGTGACGGAGACCCTGGTAGCAGCCGATCTCGACCTTGCGGCGGATGTCGGCCTGGATCTCGCGACGGAGGTCACCCTCGGTCTTGATGTTGGCGTCCACGTACTCGCGGATCGCGACGAGCTGCTCCTCGGAGAGGTCGCGAACGCGGGTGTTCGGGTCGACGCCGGTCGCAGCCAGCGTCTCCTGCGAAAGGGTCCGGCCAATGCCGAACACGTAGGTGAGGGCGACCTCCACGCGCTTGTCGCGCGGGATGTCAACACCGGAAACGCGTGCCATTCAATGGCTCCTGGTGATCTTCGGAGGTCTTCCGCAGAACCGGTTCCCAGCCGCCGGCGCCTTCTGTTGCGAAGACTTGGTACGGCCTGGGTCCCCGGCCTCCGAACCGGGGGTGTCAGACGCCTGGGCGTCTGGGTCCTGCGTATGAACAAACTCAGCTCGCGTCGCGCGAAGACTCTGCGATGGAGATGCAGAGGGATTGGTCGTGCGTCAGCCCTGGCGCTGCTTGTGGCGCGGGTTCTCGCAAATGACCATGACCCGACCGTGACGGCGGATCACCCTGCACTTGTCGCAGATCTTCTTGACGCTCGGCTTGACCTTCATTGATTGAGGTTCTCCGGGTCAGTGCCATAGCCCCGACGGTGCCGGGGCTCGGGCAAGATCTACTTGTACCGGTAGACGATCCGGCCACGCGTCAGGTCGTAAGGAGACAGCTCCACCACGACCCGGTCGTCAGGGAGGATGCGGATGTAGTGCATACGCATCTTGCCGCTGATGTGTGCCAGGACCTGGTGGCCGTTCTGGAGCTCGACCTTGAACATGGCGTTCGGCAGAGACTCGACGACAGTGCCCTCGATCTCGATGGCACCTTGCTTCTTGGCCACGCTTCGCCCTTCGAATCGACTACCTTGATCGACTCAGTGTGAGCGCATGCAGACATGCGGGTACACAAGAGCCGACGAGTCAGTCTACGTCAGCGCACCCGGAAAGACGAATCGGGGAAGTCTGCCCCACTCGGAAGATCATTACGCAAGCGGGTCGGGCGCGGCAACGACACCCAGCTCGGCCAGCTTCGCCTTGCCGCCGTCGGGCGCGGTCAGCACCAGCGGCCCCTGCTCGGTCAGCGCGACCGAGTGCTCCCAGTGCGAGGACCAGGTGCCGTCGGTGGTGATGACCGTCCAGTCGTCCTGGAGGACCTCGGTCCTCGGGGTGCCCAGCGAGACCATCGGCTCGATGGCGAGGCAGAACCCGGGCACCAGCTTGGGGCCCTTGCCCCGGCGGCGCTCCACGTAGTTCAGCAGGTGCGGGTCCATGTGCATCTCGGTGCCGATGCCGTGGCCGCCGTAGTCCTCGATGATCCCGTAGCGGCCGCCGCCGGCCTTGGGCTGGCGGCGGATGTACGTCTCGATCGCGCGGGAGACGTCGACGAGCCGGTTGCCCGGCTTCATGGCCGCGATACCGGCCCACATCGACTCCTCGGTCACCCGGGAGAGCTCGATCAGCTCCGGTGCGTGACCGGAGCCCACGAAGGCCGTGAAGGCGGCGTCGCCGTGCCAGCCGTCCACGATCGCGCCGGCGTCGATGGAGATGATGTCCCCGTCCTTGAGGACGACCTCGTCGGAGGGGATGCCGTGGACGACGACCTCGTTCACGGAGGTGCAGATGGTGGCCGGGAACCCGCCGTACCCCAGGAAGTTCGACTTCGCGCCGTGCTCGGCGATCACCTTGCGGGCGACCTCGTCCAGATCCTTGGTGGTGGCCCCCGGTACGGCGGCCTCCCGGGTCGCCGCATGAACGGCCGCGACGACCAGCCCCGCCTCGCGCATCTTGGCGATCTGCTCGGGGCTCTTGATCTGCACCATGACGGAGGGGGCCTTTCTGGGACCGGGGTAAGGGCTACGTCACAACCATACGTGCGCGGCCTGCGGGTGGTCGTGCCGTCGGGACGGACCCACGGCACACAGCAGCCGCGGCTCCAGGAGAGGAACCGCGGCTACCGCGACGTACCGGGACCTACTTCTCGTCGCCCTCGCGCTTCAGCGCGGCCAGCGCACGAGTGGTGACCTCGTCCACCGGACCCATGGCCTCGATCGTGACGACCAGACCCTGGGCCTTGTAGTAGTCGATGATCGGCTCGGTCTGCGTGTGGTAGACCTCCAGCCGCGTACGGACGGTGTCCTCGGAGTCGTCACCGCGCTGGTACAGCTCGCCGCCGCAGACGTCGCAGACGCCTTCCTTGGCCGGCTTCTTGTACGTGACGTGGAAGACGTGCGCGGAGTCGTTGCGGCAGATGCGCCGACCGGCGATCCGCTTGACGACCTCCTCCTCCGGGGCCTCCAGGTCCAGCACCGCGTCCAGCTTGATGGCCTCGGTCTTCAGCAGTTCGTCCAGGGCCTCGGCCTGCGAGACGTTGCGCGGGAAGCCGTCCAGCAGGAAGCCGCCCTCGGCGTCGGGCTGCTCCATGCGGTCCTTCGCCATGGCGATGGTGACCTCGTCGGGAACCAGGTTGCCCGCGTCCATGTAGGACTTCGCGAGTTTGCCCAGCTCCGTCTGCCGGCTGATGTTGGCGCGGAACAGGTCGCCCGTGGAGATGTGCGGAATGTTCAGCTTCTCGGCAAGGCGCGTGGCTTGCGTTCCCTTACCGGCGCCAGGCGGCCCGACGAGGACGATTCGCATCAGCGGAGGAACCCTTCGTAATTGCGCTGCTGGAGCTGGCTCTCGATCTGCTTCACGGTCTCGAGTCCGACACCCACGATGATCAGGATGCTGGTGCCACCGAACGGGAAGTTCTGGTTGGCGCCGAAACCGGCCAACGCGATCGTCGGGACGAGAGCGATCAGACCCAGATACAGCGAACCCGGCCAGGTGATCCGGTTGAGCACGTAGCTCAGGTACTCAGCGGTCGGTCGGCCAGCCCGGATGCCCGGGATGAAGCCACCATACTTCTTCATGTTGTCGGCGACTTCTTCGGGGTTGAAGGTGATCGCCACGTAGAAGAACGCGAAGAAAACGATGAGCAAGAAGTACATAGAGATGTAAATCGGGTGGTCACCCTTGACGAGGTTGGCCTCGATCCAGGACTTCCAGCCGGAATTACCGCTCGAGAACTGCGCGATCAGAGCCGGGATGTAGAGCAGCGACGAGGCGAAGATGACAGGAATCACACCTGCCTGGTTCACCTTCAACGGGATGTAAGTGGACGTTCCGCCGTAGGAACGCCGACCGATCATCCGCTTCGCGTACTGCACCGGAATACGGCGCTGGGCCTGCTCGACGAAGACCACCAGGCCGACCATGACGAATCCGACCAGCATCACGGTGCCGAACTCGATCCAGCCGTCGGCCAGGGTGCCCTGCGTCTTGATGGCCCACAGCGCGGACGGGAAGGTCGCGGCGATCGAGATGAACATCAGGATCGACATGCCGTTGCCGACACCGCGGTCGGTGATCAGCTCACCGAGCCACATGACGACGGCCGTACCGGCGGTCATGGTGATGACCATGGTGATGGTCACGAAGATCGAGCGGTCCGGGACGATCTGTCCGGCGACCGTGCAGCCCGAGAACAGGGCGCCGCTGCGGGCGGTGGCGACGAGGCCGGTGCCCTGCAGGATGGCGAGCGCCACCGTCAGGTAACGGGTGTACTGCGTGATCTTCGCCGTGCCGGACTGACCCTCCTTCTTGAGGGCCTCCAGACGCGGGATCACCACGGTCAGCAGCTGCAGAATGATGCTCGCCGTGATGTACGGCATGATGCCCAGCGCGAAGACCGTGATCTGCAGCAGCGCGCCGCCGCTGAACATGTTGACCAGACCGAAGAGGCCCTGGTTGCCGGACGCCTCGTCCACGCACTGCTGGACGGACGTGTAGTCGACGCCCGGGATCGGTACGTGGGTACCGACCCGGTAGACCACGATGATGCCGAGCGTGAAGAGCAGCTTCTTGCGCAGGTCGGGCGTCTTGAACGCCCGGGCGAACGCGGTGAGCACGGTGCCTCCTGCGACCCCCGCGCTACTGCGTCAAGGGTGACGGTCTTGAGGTTCGACGATTAAGTAACGGTCAACTGCCGCTCCGAGTGCCCCATGTGAGGCACACGTTAAAAGTTGGCAGTGCAGGCCACCTTACCCGCGAGACTGCCACCCTAGGAACGACCAACCGGGGATACCCCATTTGTGGGGTATCCCCGGTCGGGATCGCTCAAGTCATCGAGACGCCTGATGTGTTCAGACGAGCTCGGTGACGGTACCGCCGGCGGCGGTGATCTTCTCCTTGGCGGAGCCGGAGACGGCGTCCACCGTCACCTGCAGCGCCACGGTGATCTCGCCCTGGCCGAGGACCTTGACGAGGCTGTTCTTGCGAACGGCACCCTTGGCCACCAGACCCTCGACGGTGACCTCGCCACCCTCGGGGTAGAGCGCGGCCAGCTTGTCGAGGTTCACGACCTGGAACTCGGTCTTGAACGGGTTCTTGAAGCCCTTGAGCTTCGGGAGACGCATGTGGAGGGGCATCTGGCCACCCTCGAAGCGCTCCGGAACCTGGTAACGGGCCTTGGTGCCCTTGGTGCCACGACCGGCCGTCTTACCCTTCGACGCCTCACCACGACCGACACGGGTCTTCGCGGTCTTGGCGCCGGGGGCGGGACGGAGGTTGTGGATCTTGAGCGGGTTCTGCTCCGCCATGATCAGTCGACCTCCTCGACCGTCACGAGGTGGCGGACGGTGTGCACCATGCCGCGGAACTCGGGGCGGTCCTCCTTGACGACCTGCGTGTTGATGCCCTTGAGACCAAGGGAACGCAGGGTGTCACGGTGGTTCTGCTTGCTGCCGATGTAGGACTTGACCTGCGTAATCTTGAGCTGCGCCATGATTACGCACCCGCCCCGGCACGCGCACGGAGAAGAGCCGCGGGGGCGACGTCCTCGAGCGGCAGACCACGGCGGGCCGCGATCTCCTCGGGACGCTGCAGACCCTTCAGGGCCTCCACGGTCGCGTGCACGATGTTGATCGCGTTGTCGGAGCCGAGCGACTTCGACAGCACGTCGTGGATACCGGCGCACTCGAGCACGGCACGCACCGGGCCACCGGCGATAACGCCGGTACCGGGGGACGCGGGCTTGAGCAGGACGACGCCGGCAGCCTTCTCACCCTGGATGGGGTGGGGGATGGTGCCCTGGATACGGGGGACCTTGAAGAAGTGCTTCTTGGCCTCCTCAACACCCTTGGCGATGGCGGCCGGCACCTCCTTGGCCTTGCCGTAACCGACACCCACGGTGCCGTCACCGTCGCCCACCACGACCAGCGCGGTGAAGCTGAAGCGACGACCACCCTTCACAACCTTGGCGACGCGGTTGATCGCGACAACGCGCTCAACGTACGCGGTCTTCTCGGCGGCAGCTGCGCCGCCGTCACGGCCCTTCCGGTCCCGCCGCTCGCCGCCACCGGCACCGCCACCGCGGCGCTGGGGTCCAGCCATTGGATTTACCTCTCTCTTTTCCGCTAGCTACGAACGGCTCAGAACTTCAAGCCGGCTTCGCGGGCGGCGTCCGCCAGGGCGGCAATGCGCCCGGCGTACTGGTTGCCACCACGGTCGAACACGACGGCCTCGACACCAGCGGCCTTGGCACGCTCGGCGACCAGGGCGCCGACCTGCTTGGCCTGCGAGGACTTGTCGCCCTCGCCACCACGCACCGAGGTGTCCAGGGTGGACGCCGACGCCAGGGTGTGACCCTTGATGTCGTCGATCACCTGGGCCACGATGTGGCGGTTCGAGCGGGTAACGACCAGACGGGGACGCTCCGCCGTACCGGCGATCCGCTTGCGGATCCGGATGTGACGGCGCTTGATCGCGGCGCGCTTGTAGGCGTCGCCCTTCAGGATCTTCTGTCCGTATGCCATGGCTTACTTACCCGCCTTTCCGACCTTGCGGCGGATGACTTCGCCCTCGTACTTGACGCCCTTGGCCTTGTACGGGTCGGGCTTGCGCAGCTTGCGGATGTTGGCCGCAACCTCGCCGACCTTCTGCTTGTCGATGCCCTCGACCGAGAAACGCGTGGGCGCCTCGACCTTGAAGGTGATGCCCTCGGGGGCCTCGACGACGATCGGGTGGCTGTAGCCGAGTGCGAACTCGAGGTTCGAACCCTTGGCGGTCACTCGGTAACCGACACCGCTGATCTCGAGCTTCTTCACGTAACCCTGGGTCACGCCGGTGATCATGTTCGCCACCAGCGTGCGGGACAGGCCGTGCAGGGCCTTGTTCTGACGCTCGTCGTTGGGGCGGGTGACGTTCAGAACGCCGTCCTCACCCTTGGCGATGTCGATCGGCGCGGCAACGGTGTGGGTCAGCGAGCCCTTGGGGCCCTTGACCGAAACCGTACGGCCGTCGATGGTGACGTCCACGCCGGCGGGAACCGTGATGGGGAGCTTGCCAATACGCGACATAGCTGTTTCCTCCGTTCCCTTCCGCTACCAGACGTAGGCGAGGACTTCCCCACCCACGCCCTTCTTGCCGGCCTGCTTGTCGGTCAGGAGACCGTGCGACGTGGAGATGATCGCCACGCCGAGGCCACCGAGGACCTTGGGCAGGTTGGTGGACTTCGCGTAAACCCGGAGACCGGGCTTGGAGATCCGCTTGATGCCCGCGATGGAGCGCTCACGGTTGGGGCCGAACTTCAGCTCCAGGACGAGGGACTTGCCGACCTCGGCGTCCTCGACCTTCCAGCCCGTGATGAAGCCCTCCTGCTGGAGGATCTCCGCGATGTGAGACTTGATCTTCGAGTGCGGCATCGCCACGGTGTCGTGGTACGCCGAGTTCGCGTTCCGCAGACGCGTGAGCATGTCTGCGATCGGATCAGTCATGGTCATGAATTGGCCTTCGGCCTCTCTCGCCGGGGTTTCCCGATGCGCCATCCCTCTCCCCGATCCGAGACGGGGCGGGTGCGGCGCGGTGGACCTACGGCGTAGTAAGTCGTAAAGGCGTGACAGACGCCCAACCCCACAAGCCTAAGCCATGCGGAGGTGGGCATCTGTCCACCCAGATGCTTACCGAGAGCTTCAGGAATCCCTAAATGCGGGGATTACCAGGAGCTCTTGGTCACGCCCGGCAGCTCGCCACGGTGAGCCATCTCACGAAGGCAGACGCGGCACAGGCCGAACTTGCGGTACACGGAGTGCGGACGGCCACAGCGCTGGCAGCGGGTGTAGCCACGCACACCGAACTTGGGCTTGCGAGCAGCCTTGGCAATCAGAGCCTTCTTCGCCATCTCGCTCACGCCTCCTTGAACGGGAAGCCGAGGTGACGAAGGAGCGCGCGGCCCTCAGCGTCGTTGGTCGCCGTGGTCACCACGGTGATGTCCATACCCCGGGTACGGTCGATCTTGTCCTGGTCGATCTCGTGGAACATGACCTGCTCCGTGAGACCGAAGGTGTAGTTGCCACGGCCGTCGAACTGCTTGGGGGACAGACCACGGAAGTCGCGGATGCGCGGCAGCGCGAGCGACAGGGTGCGGTCCAGGAACTCCCACATGCGGTCGCCACGGAGCGTGACGTGGGCACCGATCGGCTGACCCTCACGCAGCTTGAACTGCGCGATGGACTTGCGGGCCTTGGTGACCTGCGGCTTCTGACCGGTGATCGTGGTGAGGTCGCGGATGGCGCCCTCGATCAGCTTGGAGTCGCGGGCGGCGTCGCCCACACCCATGTTGACCACGATCTTGACGAGGCCGGGGATCTGCATGACGTTCTCGTACTTGAACTCGTCACGCAGCTTGCCCGCGATCTCCTCGCGGTACTTCGTCTTCAGACGCGGAGTGGTGGTGGTAGCCATCAGATGTCCTCACCCGTCCGCTTGGCAACGCGGATCTTGTTGCCCTCTTCGTCGAAGCGGTAACCGACACGCGTGACGACCTTGTTGCCGTCCTTCTCCACGACCAGCTGAACGTTGGACACGTGGATCGGGGCCTCGGTGGTCACGATGCCGCCGGCCTGGGAACCGCGAGCGGTCGGACCGGCCTTGGTGTGCTTCTTGACCCGGTTGACACCCTCGACCAGGACGCGCTCGTCGCGCGGGTAAGCGGCAATGACCTTGCCCTGCTTGCCCTTGTCCTTACCGGTGATGACCTGGACCAGGTCGCCCTTCTTGATCTTCATGCTTACAGCACCTCCGGCGCGAGCGAGATGATCTTCATGAACTTCTTCTCGCGCAGCTCACGGCCGACCGGGCCGAAGATGCGGGTGCCGCGAGGGTCGCCGTCGTTCTTCAGAATGACAGCGGCGTTCTCGTCGAAGCGGATGTACGAGCCGTCCGGACGGCGGCGCTCCTTGACGGTGCGAACGATGACCGCCTTGACGACGTCACCCTTCTTCACGTTGCCACCGGGGATCGCGTCCTTGACGGTGGCGACGATGACGTCACCGATGCCCGCGTAGCGGCGACCGGAGCCACCGAGCACACGGATGCAAAGGATCTCCTTCGCACCAGTGTTGTCGGCGACACGCAGTCGCGACTCCTGCTGGATCACGTCTATCTCCTGTTTGTCTGCCGGTTCCCGGCAGGGGCCGCCTCGTACGAGGAGTGCCCCTGCCGAGCCTGGCGGAACTGACCTGCGGGGCCCCTAGTTTTCTTTAGGGCCGCAGGAACTTACTTGGCCTTCTCGAGGATCTCGACGACGCGCCACCGCTTCGTGGCGGACAGCGGCCGGGTCTCCATGAGGAGGACACGGTCGCCGACACCGGCGGCGTTCTGCTCGTCGTGCGCCTTGAGCTTGTTCGTACGGCGGATGACCTTGCCGTACAGCGCGTGCTTGACGCGGTCCTCGACGGCGACGACGACGGTCTTGTCCATCTTGTCGCTGACGACGAGACCCTCACGGGTCTTGCGGAAGCCGCGCGCCTCTGCGTTCTCAGTCACGTTGTTCTCGCTCATCAGGCGTTCTCCACCGTTTCGATGCCCAGCTCACGCTCGCGCATCAGGGTGTAGATCCGCGCGATGTCCTTGCGGACCGCCTTCAGACGGCCATGGTTCTCAAGCTGTCCGGTCGCCGCCTGGAAGCGGAGGTTGAACAGCTCTTCCTTGGCCTCGCGGAGCTTCGCCAGAAGCTCCTCGTTGCCCAGCTCGCGCAGCTCGGACGCCTTGGTACCGGCCGACATCACGCTTCACCTGCCTCGCGCTTGACGATCCGGCACTTCATCGGCAGCTTGTGGGCGGCGCGAGTCAGGGCCTCACGGGCGATCTTCTCGTTGGGGTACGACAGCTCGAACATGACGCGTCCGGGCTTGACGTTGGCGATCCACCACTCCGGCGAACCCTTACCGGAACCCATGCGGGTCTCGGCCGGCTTCTTGGTGAGGGGACGGTCCGGGTAGATGTTGATCCAGACCTTGCCGCCACGCTTGATGTGGCGGGTCATCGCGATACGGGCCGCCTCGATCTGGCGGTTCGTCACGTAGGCCGGGGTCAGCGCCTGGATGCCGTACTCGCCGAACGCAACCTGCGTGCCGCCCTTGGCAGCGCCGGAGCGCTTCGGGTGGTGCTGCTTGCGGTGCTTGACCCTACGGGGGATCAGCATGTCGGTCAGGCCTCCGTTCCGGTGCTCTCAGCCGGAGCGGCGGCGGGAGCCTCGGCCTTGGGGGCCTCGGAACCGGCAGCCTGCTGCGGCTTGCGACCGCGCCGCTCGCCACCACGGCCACCACGGGCCGGGCGGTCGGAGCCGCCACCGCGGGCCGGGCGGTTACCCGCACGGGCGGCAGCGTTCTCGGCGCGGACCTCGGCGATGTTCTTCACGTCGCCCTTGTAGATCCAGACCTTCACGCCGATGCGGCCGAAGGTCGTCTTGGCCTCGAAGAAGCCGTAGTCCACGTTCGCGCGGAGCGTGTGCAGGGGCACACGGCCCTCGCGGTAGAACTCCGAGCGGGACATCTCGGCGCCACCGAGGCGGCCACCGCACTGGATCTTGATGCCCTTGGCGCCGGCCTTCATGGCGGACTGCATGCTCTTGCGCATGGCCCGACGGAAGGAGACGCGGGAGGAGAGCTGCTCGGCGACGGCCTGGGCCACCAGCTGAGCGTCGGTCTCCGGGTTCTTGACCTCGAGGATGTTCAGCTGGACCTGCTTGCCGGTCAGCTTCTCCAGGTCACCGCGGATGCGGTCGGCCTCGGCGCCGCGGCGGCCGATGACGATGCCGGGACGCGCGGTGTGGATGTCCACGCGGACACGGTCACGGGTGCGCTCGATCTCAACCTTCGAGATGCCGGCGCGCTCCATGCCGGACGTCATCATCCGACGGATGGCGACGTCTTCCTTGACGTAGTCCTTGTACAGCTTGTCGGCGTACCAACGCGACTTGAAGTCGGTCGTGACACCGAGCCGGAACCCATGCGGGTTTACCTTCTGGCCCATTACCGGGTTCCTTCCTTGCTGCTGACGACCACGGTGATGTGGCTGGTCCGCTTGCGGATCCGGTAGGCACGGCCCTGGGCGCGCGGACGGAACCGCTTCAGGGTCGGACCCTCGTCGACGTACGCCTCGGAGATGAAGAGGCTGTCGGCGTCGGTGTGGTCGTAGTTGTGCGCGGCGTTGGCGATGGCGCTGTCGAGCACCTTGCCGACGGGCACGGAGGCGGCCTGCGGAGCGAATCGCAGGACCGCCTGAGCCTCCGTGGCATCCATGCCACGGATCAGGTCCACCACGCGGCGGGCCTTCATGGGCGTGACGCGGATGTACCGCGCCTGGGCCCTGGCTTCCATGGTTGTCCCTCTCAGTTACTTACGTGTCTGAATGCGATCCGCTGTTAGCGGCGCTTCGACTTCCGGTCGTCCTTGACGTGACCCCGGAAGGTGCGCGTCGGCGAGAACTCGCCGAGCTTGTGGCCGACCATCGACTCGGTGACGAACACCGGGATGTGGGTCTTGCCGTTGTGCACCGCGAGCGTGTGGCCGAGCATGGCCGGCACGATCATGGAGCGACGGGACCAGGTCTTGATGACGTTCTTGGTGCCTGCTTCGTTCTGGGCGTCCACCTTCTTGATCAGGTGGTCGTCGACGAAGGGCCCCTTCTTGAGACTGCGCGGCATCTAAACCCGCTCCTAGCGCTTCTTGTTCGTCTTGCGGCGGCGGACGATGTACTTGTTCGAAGCCTTCTTCGGCGAACGAGTACGACCCTCCTTCTGACCCCACGGCGAGACCGGGTGGCGACCACCGGAGGTCTTGCCCTCACCACCACCGTGCGGGTGGTCGACCGGGTTCATCGCGACACCACGGACGGTCGGGCGAACGCCCAGCCAGCGCTTGCGGCCGGCCTTGCCCCAGTTGATGTTGCTCTGCTCGGCGTTGCCGACCTCGCCGACCGTGGCGCGGCAGCGCTGGTCGACCAGACGGATCTCGCCGGAAGGCATGCGGAGGTGGGCCATGGTGCCCTCCTTCGCGAGCAGCTGCACCGAGGCACCGGCGGAGCGGGCGAACTTGGCGCCGCCACCGGGACGGATCTCGATCGCGTGGATCGTGGTACCGACCGGGATGTTGCGGAGCGCCAGGTTGTTGCCCGGCTTGATGTCGGCCCCGGGACCGTTCTCGACGCGGTCACCCTGCTGCAGGTTGCGCGGGGCGAGGATGTAGCGCTTCTCGCCGTCCGCGTAGTGCAGCAGCGCGATGCGCGCGGTGCGGTTGGGGTCGTACTCGATGTGCGCGACCTTCGCCGGCACGCCGTCCTTGTCGTGACGACGGAAGTCGATCACGCGGTAGGCGCGCTTGTGTCCGCCACCCTGGTGGCGAACGGTCACACGACCGGCGTTGTTACGGCCGCCCTTGCTGTGCAGGGGGCGGACCAGCGACTTCTCCGGCGTGGACCGCGTGACCTCGACGAAGTCGGCGACGCTGGAACCACGACGGCCCGGCGTAGTCGGCTTGTACTTGCGGATTCCCATTTCTCAGTCCTCGTCCGATATCGGACGATCCGACCCGCTTACGCGGTCGGACCGCCGAAGATGTCGATACGGTCGCCCTCGGCAAGGGTCACGATCGCGCGCTTGCTGTCGGCGCGCTTGCCGAAGCCCGTGCGGGTCCGCTTGCGCTTGCCCTGGCGGTTGATCGTGTTGACCCCGGTGACCTTGACCGAGAAGACCGCCTGGACGGCCTGCTTGATCTGGGTCTTGTTGGCGCTCGGGTCCACGACGAACGTGTACTTGCCCTCGTCGAGAAGCGCGTAGCTCTTCTCGGAGACGACCGGCTTGAGCAGGATGTCACGGGGGTCCGTGAACGACTTGCTCAGCGGGGTCTCGACGGTGTTCTTGCCCTCCGCGGCGTGGCGACGCGCCTTGGCGACGCGCGCGGCCTTGGCGGCCTTGGCGGCCTTGGAGGCAATGGCGGGGTGACGGATAGCCATCAGGCCTCGCTCCCTTCGGTGTCATTGGCCTTCGGGCCGGACACGAAGGACTCGAGGGCGGCCTGGGTGAAGACCACGTCGTCCGAGACGAGAACGTCGTACGTGTTCAGCTGGCCCGGCTCCAGGATGTGGACCTGGGGCAGGTTGCGGGCGGACAGCCACGCGGCCTCGTCGGCACGCTCGATGATCAGGAGCAGGTTCTTGCGCTCCGAGATCTTGCCGAACAGCGACTTCGCGGCCTTCGTCGAGGGGTTCTCGCCCTCGATGACGCCGGAGACGACGTGGATGCGGTTGTTGCGGGCCCGGTCGGTGAGGGCGTGGCGCAGGGCCGCGGCCTTCATCTTCTTCGGGGTCCGCTGCGAGTAGTCACGCGGCACGGGACCGTGCACGACGCCACCACCGGCGAACTGCGGAGCGCGGGTCGAACCCTGACGGGCGCGGCCGGTGCCCTTCTGGCGGTAAGGCTTCTTGCCACCACCGCGGACTTCGCCACGGCGCTTGGTCTTGTGCGTGCCCTGACGGGCAGCGGCCAGCTGCGCGACGACGACCTGGTGAAGCAGCGGAACGCTGATCTTCTCTACGTCGAAGATCTCCGCGGGGAGGTCGACGGTTCCGGTCTTGTCGCCTGCCGGCGAAAGGATGTCAATGGTGCTCATCGGTTCCTCAAACCCCCTTGGCCGCGGTACGGACCAGGACGAGGCCACCGTTCGGACCGGGAACTGCGCCCTTGATGAGGAGCAGACCCTTCTCCGCGTCAACGGCGTGAACGGTCAGGTTCTGGGTGGTGACCCGCTCGTTGCCCATACGACCCGCCATGCGGAGGCCCTTGAACACACGGCCCGGAGTGGCGCAGCCACCGATGGAACCGGGAGAGCGGTGCTTGCGCTGGGTGCCGTGCCCGGCGCCGAGGCCCTTGAAGTTGTGACGCTTCATGACACCGGCGAAGCCCTTGCCCTTGCTCTTGCCGGTCACGTCGACCTTGACGCCGGCCTCGAAGACCTCGGCGGTGACTTCCTGACCGAGCGTGTACTCGGAGGCGTCGGCCGTACGGATCTCGACGAGGTGGCGACGGGGGGTGACATCGGCCTTGGCGAAGTGGCCCTTGAGGGGCTTGTTCACCTTGCGCGGGTCGATCTCGCCGAACGCGATCTGGACGGACTCGTAGCCGTCGACGTCGTTCGTGCGGACCTGGGTGACGACGTTGGGGCCGGCCTTGACGACGGTGACCGGAACAACGCGGTTGTTCTCGTCCCACACCTGCGTCATGCCGAGCTTCTCGCCAAGGATGCCCTTGATCTGCTTAGCCATTCTCAGATCACCGACCCTCAGAGCTTGATCTCGATGTCGACACCGGCCGGGAGGTCGAGTCGCATCAGGGAGTCAACGGTCTTGGGCGTCGGGTCGAGGATGTCGATCAGGCGCTTGTGCGTGCGCATCTCGAAGTGCTCGCGCGAGTCCTTGTACTTGTGCGGCGACTTGATGACGCAGTACACGTTCTTCTCAGTGGGCAGCGGCACCGGGCCCGCGACCGACGCACCAGTGCGGGTCACCGTCTCGACGATCTTCTTCGCCGAGGAGTCGATGACCTCGTGGTCGTAGGCCTTGAGCCGGATGCGGATCTTCTGTCCCGCCATGGCTACTCAGTAGTCCTGTCTCTTCTTACGCTCTGGAACCCGGTGTCCTTGAGCCCTGACCTCCGACCCACGCGGTCGGGCGTGTCGCGCTCCCGCTGACAGAGATGTCCCTTGTTCGAACATCCCTCGTCTGGGAACGCGGCCCTTGCGAACCGCGGGCCGGGGGCTAGGAGGCCCACCGGGTGCCTGGTCGGCGCCGCACTGTCACTTCCCGGAAGATTCCCGTACGTCCGCCCCAGCGCTGCCGTGAGGCAGTTAGGGCGACGAGTACTGTGGGACTCGCTTCCGGTCCTCCCGGCGGGAGGCGCGCAGCATCAACACTCGACCGAGCAACTCCGACAGTCTGCCATATGGGGCAGGCCCTCCGCCAATCGAGCCGGAGACAATACCCCGAGAGTGACGCAGGTCAAACCAAGCGGGCCGGTCGGGGGAACCGGGAGGGCCGCTTCGGCGACCGTGCCACCCGCGACGACTTCCACACCGTGCCGTGCTGGACCACGGGGTCCCGGTGGTCATGTGCGGAGCGAACCCGGCGCCCCACAACTGGTCCATACCAGCCCCTTGCCCTCCTCCCTCCCGCGCAGCAAGCTCCCCGTATGGAGCTGGAGTTGCGGCATCTGAGGGCCATCCGGACGATCGCCGACGCGGGCAGCCTCACCCGGGCCGCCGCCGCCCTCGGGCTCGCCCAGCCCGCCCTGAGCGCCCAGCTCAAGCGGATCGAACGGGCCCTGGGAGGAGCCCTGTTCGAGCGGGGACGGCACGGCGTACGCGCCACCCCGCTCGGCGAGCTGGTGCTGGAGCGGACCCGGGTCGTGCTGCCCGCCGTGTCCGAGCTGCAACGGGAGGCGACCCGGTTCGCGCGGTCCCGCCGGGAACCGGAGCGGCTGCGGCTCGGCGGCACCCACGGACCGCTCCTGGGCGCGCTGGTCGACCGGCTCGCCGAGGCCGCCCCCGGTGCCGCCGTCACCACCCGCGCCTCATGGTCGGAGCGGGAGCTGGCCGCGCAACTGGCCGAGGGGCGGCTCGACTTCGTCCTCACCGGCACCTGCGGTTCGGCCGCCCCGCCGGGCGCCGGGCACCTGGTGTGGCGGGAGATCGCGGTGGACCCGGTCTTCGTCATGCTCGCCGACGGGCACCCGCTCACCGACGGCCCGGAGATCGACCTGGCCCGCCTCGCCGGGCAGGAGTGGGCCTGCGTCCCCGGCGACGGCTGCTTCGCCGAGTGCTTCACCGCCGCGTGCGCCCGGGCCGGCTTCAGCCCGCGCCGCATGTACGAGACGGACACCTCCTCCGTCGTCCACCTGGTGCAGGTCGGCCGGGCGGTCGGCCTGTGCCGGGCGTCCTTCCCCAGCACCCCCGGCATCGCCACCCGCCCCCTCACCGGCACTCCCCTGCTCTGGCGCCACCTGCTGGGCTGGGACCCGACGGCCCAGCGGCCCGACACCGCGGCGACGGTCCTGGCCCAGGCCCGCAGCGCCCACGCGGGAACGGCGGCGCGCAGCACCGCGTACCGCGACCGGCCGGCCGAACGCCCTCCCCGCGTTCCATAACGCCGGGGCAGGGGGTCGGCTGACGTCTTACGCCCCCCGGACGGCTCTCCCTACGGTTTCGGCACGTTCCGCACCTCCCCACCGAGACCGACTCCGAGGAGACCTCCCCATGCTCCAACGACTCACCGGACCCGCCCGGGCCGCGGCCGCCGCCGCGGTGGCGACCGGCGCCCTGCTCGCGGCCGGGCTCAGCGGCTCCGCGAGCGCGGCGCACGCCCCCGAGACCGCCGAGGTCCCGTCCGCACTCCTCCACGCCATGCAACGGGACCTCGGCATCGACTCCGGGCAGGCCCGGACCCGCCTCGCCAACGAGGCCGAGGCGGGCGCCACCGCGGGCCGGCTGCGCCTGGCGCTCGGCCCGGACTTCGCCGGCGCCTGGGTCCGCGGCGCCGAGTCCGCCACCCTGACCGTGGCGACGACGGGCGCATCCGACGTGAAGACGATCGAGGCACAGGGCGCGACCGCGGCCGTCGTACGCCACTCCCTGACCGCCCTCGACGCGGCCAAGGCCCGCCTGGACCGGGCGGCGACCCACCGCACGACCACCGACACCCCGGTCTGGTACGTCGACGTGCGCACCAACGCGCTCGTCGTGGAGGCCGTGCGCCCGGCCGCCGGGCGCGCCCTGCTCGCGGCGGCCGGGGTGGACGGCGCCCTCGCCCGGATCGAGCGGACGGCCGAGCGGCCCCGTCCGCTGTACGACCTGCGGGGCGGCGACGCCTACTACATCAACGGCGGCTCACGCTGCTCGGTCGGCTTCGCCGTCACCCGGGGCACCACGCAGGGCTTCGCCACGGCCGGCCACTGCGGCCGCGCCGGGAACAGCACCACCGGCTTCAACCGGGTGGCCCAGGGCACCTTCCAGGCGTCGGTCTTCCCCGGCAACGACATGGCGTGGGTGGCGGCCGACTCCAACTGGACGGCGACCCCGAACGTCGCCGGGTCCGCCGTCCAGGTCGCCGGTTCGACGCAGGCCGCGGTGGGCGCCTCCGTGTGCCGCTCCGGGTCCACCACGGGCTGGCGCTGCGGCACGATCCAGCAGCTCAACACCAGCGTCACCTATCCGGAGGGCACCATCTCCGGGGTCACCCGCACCAGCGTGTGCGCCGAGCCGGGCGACTCGGGCGGCTCCTACATCTCCGGCGGCCAGGCCCAGGGCGTCACCTCGGGCGGTTCGGGCAACTGCACCAGCGGCGGGACCACGTACTTCCAGCCGCTCAACCCGATCCTCCAGGCCTACGGCCTCACCCTGAAGACCACGTCGAGCGGTCCCGGGGAGCCCGGGGAACCGGGCGGCGGCACCTGGGCGGCCGGCACGGTCTACCAGGCCGGCGCGACGGTGACCTACGGCGGCGCCACCTACCGCTGCCTCCAGTACCACCAGGCGCAGACGGGGTGGGAGCCCCCGAACGTCCCCGCCCTGTGGCAGCGGACGTGACCGCCTGACCGGGGGGAGCCGAGCCCGGGTGCGCCCTGACGCGCGCCCGGGCTCACCCGTTCCCGGGCGGGGCAGGCTCCGTGGCGATCACGCGCTGCACCTGCCAGCGCGCCTCCTCCCAGCGGGCCCGCCGGTTCACCTCCCGCAGGTCCTCGCCCTCCGCGGCCCGTTCGGAGTGGCGGCGGGCGACGAAGGACTGGGCGGTCTTCGCGATGTACTGCGGCGTCACGGGGATGCGCCCGGGCCTGCCGTAGACACCGGCCTCGATCAGCATGTCCTGGCAGGCCAACCGCACGGCGGAGTCCACGAGTTGCATGGAGTCCGAGTCCTCGGGATCCCTCCATGCCTCCTTGTCGAAGGCTTCGTGGGCACGGAGCAGCCGGTCGTCCGCACGGTCGAGCGGGAGGGCCTGGCGGGCGGCGGCCACGTACTCCTCGCACACGGAACGCACACCCTCGGCCAGGGGCTCCACGGCGTGCTCCGCGAAGTCGAGGGCGAGCTCCGCGCCCCGACGCTCACCGACCTCGGCGAGCAGCTGGACGAGCAACCTCGGCAGGACGATCATCACTTGTTCCATTCCCCTCGGCCACGGCTCATGAGTTCCAGCAGCTTGGGGGTGTCCCCCGACCCGGTGATCAGCCGCTTCGGGTCCGTGATGCCGAGGTGCCGGGCCGCGGTCGCGGCGTTCTTGAGCTGCTGCCCCGCATTCCCGCCACCCATCTTGTGGTCGACGACGAACGCCACGAGATTCTTCGGATCGGACGGATCCACCACCATGAAGTCCCCCTGGAACTTCTCGCCGTGCGTCCGGTAGACCTGGAGATTTTGCCGTTTCGCCAGGAGCTGCTTCACGAAGTCCATCTCGGCCGGGCTCAGATGGTACGCCCCGGGCAGTTGCTGGCCCGCCTTGATCCGGATCGGGTCGTAGGGCGAGAGGCCGAACGGGTCCGCCCCGGTCAGCGGGTTGTCGACGTAGGTGACCGGGTTGGGGGCGGGGAACAGGCCGAGGGGGTCGGTGCTGAGGTAGCGGCCCGTGTCGGGGTCGTAGTGCCGGTGCAGGTTGTAGTGGTGGCCGGTCTCCAGGTCGTGGTACTGCCCCGGGAAGCGCAGCGGCGTGTACGTGGTGGCGTCCTGGTTCCACGTCGTGCCGCCCCACACCGTCGCGGTGCGCCGCCAGGCGACGGCGCCGCTCTCGTCGACGAGTTCGGTCGGGGTGCCCAAGAGGTCGGTGACGATGGCGTAGAAGCGGCTGTCGTACCGCTGCTGCGAGTCCCCGGCCAGGTCCTTGAAGCGGTCGGTCTGGGCCAGCGGCACCAGGCCGTCCTCGTCGAACTCCCAGGTCTGGATCTGGGCGACCGGCCACTGCCGGGCCACCGCCGCCTGCTCGACGAGCGTGCCCTCGTGCCAGGTGAACGCGGTCTCCTCCAGCACGGTCCCGTCGGGGCCCATGTGCCGCTTGGCGATCCGGCGGCCGAGGGGGTCGTAGCGGTAGGTCCAGTGCGTCCCGTCGGGAACGGTGACCCCGGTCAGCCGGTCGTGCGCGTTCCAGGTGTACCGCCACACGTCGGGCTTGCGCGACAGCCGCGGACGACGGCGCACGGTCGGGCGCCCCGCGGCATCGCGCTCGTAGCGGACCTGCCCGGCGGCGACGAGGTCGGTCCCCTCGTAGACACGGGGGCCCATGGCCTCGGCGCCGGGGTGACCGGCCGACCAGGCGGCGTCCGTCTGGTTGCCGAGCGCGTCGTACGCGTAGGACTCGGAGCGGCCGGGGCCGTGCGCCTCGGTGACCCGGCCCGCGCGGTCCACGGTGTACCGCGTGTCCCCGGCCGCGAGCAACGCTCCGTCCGGCCGCCACCGGTAGCCCAGCCGCTCGGGGGCGGTGCGGCCCGCGCCGCTCCACTCCCGGGTCAGCGGCCGGTCCGCGACGTCCCAGCGCTGCGCCAGGCGCAGGGCCTCGCCCCACTCGCGTGCGGTCTCCCGGCCCGCCCCGTCGTAGGTGGAGGTGATCCGGCGCTCGCCCGCCCTGACCTCGGTGCGCCGCCCCAGCTCGTCGTAGGTGTACGTGGTCCGGGCGCCGGCCGGGGTGCGCCGTCCGACGCACTGGCCGAGGGCGTCGTAGGTCAGCCGCAGGGTGCGGCCGTCGACGGTCTCGGTGAGCAGGCGGCCGACCGGGTCGTGGGTCCGGGTGAGTTCCCCGTCGGCCCAGACCGCGCGGATCAGCCGGTCGTCCGCGTCGTAGGTGAACTCGCTGCGCTCCCCGTCGGCCTCCTGGGCGGTCAGCCGGCCCATGACGTCGCGGGTGTACCGGACGACATCACCGGCGGCGGTCTCGCGCTCGGTCACCCGGCCGGCGGGGTCGTAGGCGTAGCGGACCGTGCGGCCGCCGAAGTCCGACTCCGCGGTGAGGCGCCCGGCGGGGTCGTAGGCGTAGTCCCAGGTGTCGCCGAGGGCGTTGGTCACGCGGGTCAGCCGGAGGGAGGGGTCGTAGGTGAAGTCGGTGCGGGACCCGTCCGGGTCGGTGCGGGCGCTGAGCAGGTCGAAGTGGGTGTACTCGTAGTGCGCCGCCGCTCCGGCCGGGTTCGTGTGGCTGAGGCAGTTGCCCTCGGCGTCGTACGTCCACGACTGGACCGCGCCGTCGGGACGGGCGTAGCGGAGCAGGTTGCCCTCGGTGTCCCAGCTCCAGCCGGTCACCGCGCCCAGCGGGTCGGTCTCGGAGATCCGGCGGCCGAAGCGGTCGCGTCCGATGAGGGTGCGGCCGTCGAGGGGGTCGACGACCTCGGTGACGAGGCCCGCGTCGTCGCAGGTCATGCGGGTGGTGCGGCCGAGCGCGTCGGTGAACGCGATGAGGTGCCCGCGCTCGTCGTAGCGGAAGTGGCTGGTGGCGCCCGCCGGGTCGGTGAGCGTCAGCCCGTTGCCGCGTTCGTCGTACGTCCGGGCCCAGACGCCGCCGTCGGGCATCACGGTCTCCGTCGGCAGGCCGGACACGTCGTAGGCGACCGTGATCCGGCCGCCGTCGGGCCGGCGGATACGGAGCGGGCGGCCGAGCGCGTCGTTGTCGTACGTGGTGACCGCGCCGAGTTCGTCGGTGTGCGAGGTGAGGTGGTGGTGCTCGTCGTAGCCGGTGCGGGTGGTGTGGCCGAGCGGGTCGATCTCGGCGACGACCTGGCTGAGGTCGTTGACGACGAACCGGCTGACCGCACCCTCGGCGGTGGTCAGGGTGGTGAGGCGGCAGCCCGGCCACTGCGGGTCCGTGCCGTCGTAGGCGAGCGTGATGGCGATGTGGCCGGCCTCGCCGCCCTCGGCGACACAGCGGTCGCGGTCGTCGTAGGAGTAGGAGTAGCGGCTGTCGTTGCTGTCGGTCCACGAGGTGACGCGCAGGCGGTCGTCGTAGGTGAGGCGCAGCGGCAGCCCGGCGGAGTTGGCGACCTCGGTGAGGTTCCCGTCGCGGTATCCGTAGCGCCGGAGGATCGCGTCCGTGCCGTCGTCCGCGGCGCCGGCCAGGCTCAGGGCGGTGATGTGGCCGTCCTCGACGGTGAGCTTGAGGTGGTAGCCGCCCGAGTGGCGCAGGGCCAGCGGGGCGCCCTGGTCGTCGTACTCGAAGGTGATCGCGTGCTGGTTGCGGTCGGTGATCCGGGCGATCGGGGCGATGCCGTCCTCGGGCCGGTGGAAGTGGCGGGCCCGGCCGGTCAGGGGGTCGTCGACGCGGTAGCCGCCGTCCTCCAGCCGGGTCAGCGTGAGCCGCGGGCCGGCCTCGGGCAGCACGGGCAGGTGCGGGGCCGCGGGGTGGGGATAGGCGAGCAGCAGGCCGTCCTCGGTGACGAGGACGACGCCGGTCTCGTCGATCTCCAGGCGCTGGTCGACGGTGGAGGCCCAGGTGGGCCCGAACCACCATCCACACCGGTAGTCGGAGGCCACCCGGCGGGTGAAGACCAGCGGGAGCAGACCGGGCAGTTCCACGTCCCGCTGTGGCAGGAACATCGCGCCCGAGGCCATGTCGACGGGGTCGCTGCCCTTGGAGCGGACGACCTTGCTGAGCCGGTTGTACGCGCCCTTCGCCCCGTCGGCGATCATGCCGCGGGCGCTCTTGCCCAGCCCGCGCAGGCCCGCCGCCATGCCCTTGAGCCCCTTGAGGCCCTTCAGCCCCCTGGCCAGTCCGCCGAGGGTGGTCAGCCCCTTCATGCCGGGTACGCACTCCAGCGCGGCGAACGCCACATCCCAGAGCGACGCCCGGCCCTGCGAATACTTATAGAGCGTGTCCGCAAGCAGAACGAGTGCCGCGACCAGCACGATCGCCGCGAGGATCGGACCACCGATGATCATCGCGATGATCCCCACCACCGCGACCACGACCTTGGCCACCGCCACGATCGTGTCCCAGTTGTCGACGAACCA
>NZ_JBEPBM010000025.1:0-119408 GCF_040299205.1 Streptomyces sp. NPDC000983
TCCCCGCCCCGCGGGGGTGCCCACACGCCCCCGCCCGCGGGGCGCCGCCCGCCCCCCCCCCGGGCCCCCCCCCCCCCGGGCGGGGCGCCCCACCGGCCTGCGTCACCGCCCCGCGGCCCAGGCCGCGAGTTCGGCCCGGGCCGCGGCCAGCAGTTCCGCCGAGGGCGCCGAGGCGCCGTTGGTCACCAGCGCGAAGTGCGGCACACCGGAGTCGGTGTCGGTGAGCAGCAGCCGGCGGCTGCCGGTGCCGCCGGGTTCGGGGGCGACGGCGACGGGGGTCGCCGAGGTGTACGCCGGCGGGGCGTGCACCGTGCCGAGGTCGGAGACGACGGTGGTGGAGCCGGTCGGGAAGGACGCCGGGAGGTGGAGTTCGGTCGGCGCCGAGCCGCTGCCGGAACGCCACATCAGCAGCCCGTACTGGCCCGTGCCGACCAGCCGGGCCACCTGGGGCAGCGAGCCGGGCACCGGGTTCCAGGTCAGGGTGGTGGAGCCGTCCCGGGAGCGGTCCTCGTAGGTGAAGGCGACGGTCGTGCCGGAGGTGGCGCTCGGGTAGAGGCGGTCCAGCAGGCGGGCGTCCTGGCGCAGCACCGGTGTGCCCGAGTCGTCGAGCCGTACGGCCGAGAGGTCCTCGTCGTTCCAGGCGTCCCCGGCGGTGAGCACCTTGTCGGGGTTGCCGTTCATCAGCTCGTGATGGCGGCCGTGGTAGATGTCCCACTGCCACTGGCTGCCGGACAGGACGGGGCCGGACGCCGCCGGGTCCGACCACCAACTCGCGCCCTTCACACGGGAGTCGAGGGCCTGGTACATCGCCTTCAGTACGGTCGGCGCCTTGTCCGCGACCGTTCCGGCCAGCGGGTGCCCGAACTCGCTGACGATCCCCGCGGTGTTGGCTGCCGCCGCCCGGTCCCGGACCGTGCCGAAGTCACCCGCGTACTGCCCGTCCTGCGCCTTGCCCCACATGAAGATCCCGGAGATGGCCTTCTGGTCGTAGAAGTGGGTGTTGAACACATAGCGCGGGCCGATCCGGCCGGCGTCCAGCAGGCCGCCCTCCTGGCGCTGGAAGTCGAGGTTGGCGTTCCAGAAGAGGTTCGGCTCGACGAAGGCGGGCTTGTCCTGCCAGCCGGCCGCGTCCATCCGCGCCCGGAACCGCTCGTAGAACGGCCACAGCACGTCCCGCTCCCAACTGCGGCTGGTCTGCCCGGAGTCGAGGACGCCCGGGTGCGGTTCGTTGTAGGGGTCGAAGCCGACGACGCCGGCGAAGCGGGCGGCGCCGAGGTTCTGTCTGAGGTGCGCCATCACCTTCTGGGCCGTGTCGAGGAAGGAGTCCTGGAGCCCGTGGGTGTTGTGCCAGAAGTCGTACGTCGCCTCGGTCACGGCCGCGTTCGAGGTGATGTTCTGACCCCAGAACGGGCAGATCCCGCAGTATTCGTCCGGGTAGTCGCCGAGGTCGACCGCCCACTTCGGGGCGCCGTCGCCGGTGTACCAGCTGTCGGCGTCGAAGAGGTGGCGGGAGTAGAGGTCCTGGTGGAAGTCGGGGTAGACACGGATGCCCGCGTCCAGGAAGGCGCCGATCTGGGCGGTGGCGGCGGACAGGTAGGCGGTGTCCACCTGGCCGCGTACCGGTTCGGCGTAGGCCCAGGAGAGCAGGAAGCGGATCGTGTTGCCGCCGCCGAGGGTGCGTAGGGCGGCGGCGGACTTGCGGGCGTCCGCGACGGAGGCGAAGGGGAGGCCGCGGTTCTCGGCGAGTTTGGTCTCGCCGGAGACGTTGTAGCCGCGGAGGACGATCTCGCGGCCGTGTTCGTCGGTGAAGCGGCCGTTCTGCACGGTCAGGGGGGTTTCGTCGAACCACAGGGAGTCGGGGAGGGTGGGGGTGGCGGCGGCCGGGTGAGGGGTGGCGGCCGTCAGGCATCCGAGGAGGAGGACCAGCACAACGAGCACACGCGGGCGTGTAGTCGACATGTCCACTACATTCCGGCGAGCTTGGCCTGCCGTCAACATGCCTGACTCGCAAGTAAGTTGACCGTCCGTCAGTTGGACTGCTCGTCCGGCGTGTCAGGTTCAGCGGGTTGCGGTCGGTGCGGGGTGTCGGTGCGGGGTGGGGGCGCAGCCCGGCGCCGTCGGGGTGCCGCCGCGCCCACCCGTGCCGCCCCAGCGGCACGACTGCCCGCAGCTGGGGAAGTGGGCGGGCGAAGGCACGACTGCCCGCGGCTGGGTGAGTGGGCGGGCGGAGGCACCACTGCGCTCAGCAAGGCAAGGGGTGGGTGGGGCGGCCCGAGGGCCTGTGGCCGGCGGGGTGGGGGGCGCAGCCCGGCGCCGCGGGGGTGCCGCCGCGCCCACCCGTGCCGCCCCAGCGGCACGACTGCCCGCGGCTGGGTGAGTGGGCGGGCGGACGAGTGCTCGCGGCTGGGCAAGGCGGGTGCGGAGGGACGAGTGGCTGCGGCTGGGGAAGGGGGGTTTGTGGGCGGCGGGGTGGGGTGGGGGGTGGGATTGTGGGGGTGGGGGGTCTGGGAGAGGAGCGGGGATGCGTGAGGTGTTGCCGGTGTTGGGGGGCTGGTACCGGGCCGGGGTGGGGTTCGGGCTTGCCACGGTTGTGGGGACGAGTCGGAGTGCGCCGCGTGGGGCGGGGGCCGCGATGGCCGTGGGGCCGGACGGCGAGGTCGTGGGGAGTGTGTCGGGCGGGTGTGTCGAGGGGGCCGTCTACGAGCTGGCGCGGGAGGTGGTGGCGAGCGGCGAGGCGCGCCTGGAGACCTTCGGCTACAGCGACGAGGACGCCTTCGCGGTGGGCCTCACCTGCGGCGGCGAGATCACCCTGCTGGTGCGTGCGGTGACGCCCGCCACCGACCCCTGCTTCGGCGCCGTCGCGGAGTCCGTCGCGGCCCGTGAACCCGTCACCGTCGCCACGGTGACCGACGGGCCCGCGCCGCGCGGGGCGGCCCTCGCGGTCTGGCCCGACCGGGTCCTCGGCACGCTCGGCTCGCCGGGCCTGGACGCGGCGGTCACCGCCGACGCCCGCGGTGAGCTGGCCCTCGGCGCCACCGCCCTGCGCCACTACGGGCCGCACGGCGAACGCCGCGAGGACGCCGTCGCCGTCTTCCTGCACTCCTTCGCGCCGCCGCCGCGGATGCTGGTCTTCGGCGCCATCGACTACGCGGCCGCCGTCGCCCGGATCGGGGACTTCCTCGGCTACCGGGTCACCGTGTGCGACGCCCGCCCGGTGTTCGCCACGCCCCGCCGCTTCCCCGAGGGCGTGGAGGTGGTCGTGGACTGGCCGCACCGCTATCTGAGCGGCACCGGGACCGACGGATCCACGGTGATCTGCGTGCTCACCCACGACCCGAAGTTCGACGTGCCGCTGCTCACGGAGGCGCTGCGCAGGCCCGCCGCGTACATCGGGGCGATGGGCAGCCGCCGTACGCACGAGGACCGGATGCGGCGGCTGGCCGCGGCCGGGCTCACCGGTGCCGAGCTGGCCCGGCTGCGTTCCCCGGTCGGCCTCGACCTGGGCGCCCGTACGCCCGAGGAGGTCGCCGTGTCGGTGGCCGCCGAGATCGTGGCCCTGCGCTGGGGCGGCAGCGGCGCCCCGCTCACCGGGACCCGGGGCGCGATCCACCCCGCGCACTGAACACCGCACCGGACCCCCGGCGACCCGCCCGGGGTGCCCGCTCGCGCGATCTCACCCGAACGGCCGCACCCCGACGGACCGTCAGCGGGGCGGCAGCCGGTGCAGTTCCACGTCGTCGAGGCGGCCGTCGGCGACCGAGGCGGTGAGGTAGGTGCAGTACGGCTGACGGCGGCGGTCCGTCGGGGACCCGGGGTTGAGCAGCCGCAGTCCGGTGGCCGCCGTGGTGTCCCAGGGGATGTGGCTGTGGCCGAAGACCAGGACGTCCAGCCCGGGGAAGCGGGCGGCGCAGCGCGCCTCGCGGCCCTGGGCCGGGCCGGTCTCGTGGACCACGCCGAACCGCACACCGCCGAGGTCCGCGAGGGCCACCTCGGGGAGCCGGGCCCGCAGCTCGGGGCCGTCGTTGTTGCCGTACACGGCGACCAGGCGGCGGCTCTCGCGTTGCAGCAGGTCCAGGGTGGCGGTGTCGACCCAGTCACCGGCGTGGAACACCACGTCGGCGCGCGGGAGTTCGGCGAGCAGCGGGCCGGGGAGTGCGCGGGCGCGCTTGGGCAGATGGGTGTCGGACATCAGCAGCAGTCGCACCCCGACAGGCTACGGGCGCCGGGCGGGCCGAGGTGGCACGGGCCCGGGAGCGGGTTAGCATCGGGCCAGGCGTACCGTGCCGCACCCAGCAAGGCAGTCGACGACCCGAGGGGACTTCGAGCGCGATGCCGGTCAAGGTCAGCGTCATCGTTCCCGTCTACAACCCGGGGGCCTACATCGAGGAGTGCGTCTCCTCCCTGCTGCGGCAGTCCCTGCCCCCGGACAGCTACGAAGTGATCTTCGTCGACGACGGTTCCACCGACGACACCCCCGGCCGGCTCGACGAGCTGGCCGCGGAGCACCCGCGGATCACGGTGCTGCACCAGGAGAACTCCGGCTGGTCCGGCAAGCCCCGCAACGTCGGCGTCGAGGCCTCCCGCGGCGAGTACGTGATGTTCGTGGACAACGACGACCATCTCGGCGACGAGGCCCTGGAGCGGATGTACGACTACGCCGTCGCCAACGACGCCGACGTGGTCGTGGGCAAGATGGCCGGCCAGGGCCGCGGGGTGCCGGTGGAGCTGTTCCGCGACAACCATCCGCGGGCCACCGTGGAGAACGCGCCGCTGATCGACAGCCTCACCCCGCACAAGATGTTCCGCCGCGCCTTCCTCGACCGCATCGGGCTGCGCTTCCCCGAGGGGCGCCGGCGCCTGGAGGACCACGTCTTCGTCACCGAGGCGTACCTGCGCGCGGGGAACGTCTCGGTGCTCAGCGACTACGTCTGCTACTACCACGTACGCCGGGAGGACGCGTCCAACGCGGGCTTCCAGCGCTTCGACCCGGTCGGCTACTTCAAGAACCTGCGCGAGGCGCTCGACGTCGTCGAGCGGTACACCGAGCCGGGGCCGCTGCGCGACCGGCTGTTCCGGCGGTGGCTGCGGGTCGAGATGGTCGAACGGATGCGCGGCAAGCGGCTGTTGGGCCTGCCGGCCGACTACCGCAAGGAGCTGTTCCGCGAGATCCACTCGGTCGTCGTCGAACGGTTCGGGCCCGGTGTGGCGGAGGGCCTCCCGCCGACCCAGCAGGTCGTGGCCGAGCTGATCGCCGCCGACCGGCTGGACGCGGTCGAGGCGTTCGCCGAATGGGAGGCCGGCATCGTCCTCAAGGCGGTGCCCGAGGGACTGCACTGGGTGGACGGCGCACTGCGGGTCTCCTTCGCGGCCGAGTACCACTCGGGCGGCGCGCCGCTGACGTTCGCCGCGGCGGGCGGCGGAGAGCCACTGCGGACCGCACCTGAGAACGTCACCGAGGCCATTGCCCGGGTGAGCGCCGACACCCTCTCCCGGTTCGGCACGGCGGCCGCCGACCTGCTGCTGCGCCGGCGTTCCAGCGCCGCCCAGTACTTCCAGCCGGTGCAGTTCACCCGGGAGACCGTGCCGACCGAGGACCCCAGCCGCTTCCGGCTGGTGCTGCGGGCGACGGCCGCCGTCGACCCGGCGGAGGCCGCCGGGGGCGCGGCCCTGACCGGCGGGCTGTGGGACGCCGTGGTCCGGGTCCGGCTGGGCGGCTGGACCAAGGAGTGCAGACTGGCCCCGGCCCGGGGCGCGGAACGGCCGACGGCGCCCGCCGCCGTCACCGCCGGGCATGTGGTGCTGCCGTACTGGACCGCCCGGCACACCTCCCTCGCCCTCGACGTCGACCGCGCCAGCCGCAGTCTCGGGCTCGGCCGGCTCACCCCGGAGGGTGTCACCGTGACGGGCGGTCTGCTGTCCGTCCCGGTGCCGCTGCACGTGCCCGGCGAGACGGGCGTCTCGCTGCGGCTGACCGCGAAGGGCAGGGTGCTGGAGGTCCGCGGCACGCTCGCCCCCGCGCCGGACGGCCCCGGTTCACTGCTCTCGGCGGCGCTGCCGGTCGCCTCGATGGGCGGCACGATCTGGCGGGTGGCCCTTGCTCCGGTTCCGGACAGCCCTCGGCCGCGGGTGCTGGCGCTGCCGTTCGCGCTGCACTCCGGGGCGCAGGGGGTCCGGGCCCGGCGCACGCCCCGGCCGGGGCCGCTGCGCAGGCTGGTACGCAAGGCGAGGGCCCTGTTCGGGGCCGCACGGAGGTGATGGAGTGCGCTCACTGGGGATCGAGGGTGCCTGGATTCTGGAGCCCAAGGTGTTCCCGGACGACCGGGGCAGTTTCCACGAGTGGTACCGGGGCGAGGAGTTCCGCGAGGCCACCGGCCACGACCTGACGCTCGCGCAGGCCAACTGCTCCGTCTCCCGGCGGGGCGTGGTGCGCGGGGTGCACTTCTCCGACGTACCGCCCGGCCAGGCCAAGTACGTCACCTGTGTGCGCGGCGCGGTCCTGGACGTCGTGGTGGACCTGCGGACCGGCTCCCCCGCGTTCGGGCAGTGGGAGGCGGTCCGCCTGGACGAGGACACCCGGCACGCGGTGTTCCTCTCCGAGGGCCTCGGCCACGCCTTCATGGCGCTCAGCGACGACGCCACCGTGGTCTACCTGTGCTCCACGGGCTACGCGCCGGATCGGGAGCACGGGGTGAACCCGCTCGACCCGGACCTGGACCTGCCCTGGCCCGCCGGGCTGGAGCCGGTGCTGTCCCCGAAGGACGCCGAGGCGCCGTCCCTGTCCGAGGCGCTGCGCACCGGGCTCCTGCCGTCCTACGAGGACTGTGCCGCCCGCCTCCGGGAACTGCGCGCCCGCTGAACGGGCCCCGGAACGGGCGGCCAGGGGGACTCAGTTGACGGTGAGTTCCTCAAGGGCCCGGTGCAGCGCGTCCCAACCGCGGGAGCGGCGCAGACCGAGGTTGCGGGCCCGGGCCAGCGGGCGCCAGAACCGGGCCTGGAGCAGTTCGTCGGGGCGCACCGCGCCGGTCCGCTCCAGGATCGACTCGGGCACCTTCTGCGGGTCGGGCACCTCGTACTCGGCGATGATCTCGTCGTAGCGGTCGCTGAGGACGGTGTTGTCGGGGTCGGCGCCGAACACGACGAGCTGTCCGGTGGGCTGGGTGTCGACGAGGAGGGTGACCAGGTCGGGGCGGAACCGGGTGAGGATCTCGACGAGCTTGTAGACGTCGCCGGTCCAGGCGCCGGTGTGACGGTCCCGGGCGGCCTCGTCGACGTTGCGCGGGAGCATGTCGTCGAAGACGATCACACTGGCCCAGTCGGAGTGCCGCTCGACGTTGATGAAGTCCCGCAGGGCGTACTCGAACAGGTGCATGCCGTCGATGAAGGACAGGTCCAGGGTGGTGCGCCGCCAGTGCCCGACCGGGCTGCGGCCGCGGCGCAGGTTGCGGACCGGATGGCGGCCGCCCTTGAGGTGGGCGAGGGGGTTGTCGCGGGCGAAGAAGTCGTCGCTGGTGGCCTTCACCAGGTGGACGTCGCAGCGGATCTCCGAGACCACCTTGAAGGCGGGGTCGACGGCGATGCTGGGCACCCGGGACAGCTTCAGGCTGCGGCCGTCGTTGACACCGATCTCCAGGTAGTTGCGGTTGGCGCTGACCTTGTGCAGTTCCCGGAGGAACTCATGGCGTTTCACGAAGGGGACTCCTTGCGGATGCGGGGAAGTGCCTCGTGCAGGGCGGTGCGCCAGTCGCGCGGCGGCGGCCGGCCGATCGACTGCCAGCGTCCGTGCGCGAGGGCGCTGTACTCGGGGCGGGGCGCGGGCCGGGGGTGGGCCGCGCTGTCGGTGGGGCGCACCCGGTCGGGGTCCGCGCCGAGCAGCCCGAACACCTCCCGGGCCAGTCCGTACCAGGTGGTCTCGCCCGAACTGGTGGCGTGGAAGACGCCGTTGACGCCGTCTCGGGGGCCGAGGTCGGCGACGAGGGCGGCGACGTCGGCGCTCCAGGTCGGCTGTCCGCGCTGGTCGGCGACGACGTCGACGGTGGGGCGGTCCGCCTCCAGGCCGATCATGGTGCGGACGAAGTTGCGGCCGTGGACGCCGTAGAGCCAGGCGGTGCGCAACACGACCGAGGCGTCGGGGAGTTCCTCGCGCACGGCGAGTTCCCCGGCGAGCTTGGTACGGCCGTAGGCGGTGCGCGGGGCGGGCGGATGGTCCTCGGGGTACGGCGTGGTGCGGGATTGGCCGGAGAAGACGTAGTCGGTGGAGATCTGGATCAGCCGGGCGCCGTGGGCGGCGCAGGCGCGGGCCAGCAGGCGCGGGCCGTCGCCGTTGACGCGCAGGGCGGCGGCCTCGTCCTGTTCGGCGTCGTCGACGGCCGTCCAGGCGGCGCAGTTGACGACGACGTCCGGCCGGTGTTCGGTGAACGCCCGCTCCACGGAGCCCTGTTCGGTGATGTCCAGGGTGTCGTGGCCGGCCCCGGTCACCGGCTCGCCGCGCGCGCGGAGTTCGGTGAGGACGTCGTGGCCGAGCATGCCGCCCGCGCCGGTGACCAGCCACCTCATCCCCGCTCCTCCCGTACGCGCCGCTTCAGCGGCTCCCACCAGGCGCGGTGCTCGCGGTACCAGTCGACGGTGGCGGCCAGTCCGGTGCGGAAGTCGTGCCGGGGGGCGTAGCCGAGTTCGGTGCGGGCCTTGCTCCAGTCGACGGAGTAGCGCAGGTCGTGGCCCTTGCGGTCGGCGACCGGTGTCACCCGGTCCCAGCCGGCCCCGCAGGCCTCCAGCAGCAGGCCGGTGAGTTCCCTGTTGCTCAGTTCGGTGCCGCCGCCGATGTTGTAGACCTCGCCGGGCCGGCCCTGGGTGCGGACGAGTTCGACGCCCTGGACGTGGTCGTCGACGTGCAGCCAGTCGCGGACGTTGAGGCCCTCGCCGTACAGCGGGACCTGTTCGCCGTCGAGGAGGTTGGTGACGAAGAGCGGGATGACCTTCTCGGGGAACTGGCGCGGGCCGTAGTTGTTGGAGCAGCGGGTGACCCGGACGTCCAGGCCGTGGGTGCGGTGGTAGGCCAGGGCGAGCAGGTCGGAGGAGGCCTTGGAGGCGGAGTACGGGGAGCTGGGCAGCAGCAGGTCCCCCTCCGTGGAGGAGCCGGTGGCCACCGAGCCGTACACCTCGTCGGTGGAGATGTGCACGAACGTCGACACCCCGCCCCGCAGGGCGCCCTCCAGCAGGGTCTGGGTGCCGACGACGTTGGTCAGGACGAAGTCGGCGGCACCGGAGATCGACCGGTCCACATGGGACTCGGCGGCGAAGTGCACCACCTGGTCGGCCTGGCCGGTGAGTTTGCCGACGAGCTCGGCGTCCCTGATGTCGCCCTGTACGAACTCCAGCCGGGGGTGGTCCAGGGGGAGGTTGTCCAGGCTGCCCGCGTAGGTCAGCTTGTCGAGCACGGTGATCAGCGGCGCGTCGGGCGCGTCGGAGGCCAGCAGGGTGCGGACGTAGCGGGAACCGATGAATCCGGCGGCGCCGGTGACGAGGAGGTTCATGGATGGATCTGCACCTTGCTGTGGTCGCCGAGGACGAGTCGATGGGCGCTGGGGACGTGCTGCGCCGGAGTCACCTCGGCGTGCCGGCCGATCAGGGAGGACTCGATGCGGCCCACGCCGGCGATGGAGGAGTCCCGCAGCACGATGGAGAACTCCACCTCGCTGTCGGTGATGCGGCAGTTCTCGGCGACCGAGGTGAACGGGCCGACGTAGGAGTTGTCGACGACGGTCCCGGCGCCGATCACGGCGGGGCCGACGATGCGGGAGTTGACGATCCGGGCGCCCTCCTCGACGACCACCCGGCCGACGGTCTCGGAGAGGTCGTCGACCTCGCCGTCGATCCGCCGGTCGAGGCCCTCCAGGACCGTCCGGTTGACCTCCAGCATGTCGTCGACGTTCCCGGTGTCCTTCCAGTAGCCCTCGATGACGGTGCACCGGACGTCGGCGCGGGCGTCGATGAGGTGCTGGATGGCGTGGGTGATCTCCAGTTCGCCGCGCCAGGACGGCTCGATGGCGCGCACCGCGTCGTGGATGGCGGGGGTGAAGAGGTAGACGCCGACCAGGGCGAGGTCGCTCCTGGGGTGCTCGGGCTTCTCCTCCAGGCCCACCACCTGTCCCTCGCCGTCGAGTTCGGCGACGCCGAAGGCGCGCGGGTCGGGCACGTGGGTGAGCAGGATCTGGGCGTCGGGACGGTGACGGCGGAACTCCTCGACGAGATCGCGGATGCCGCCGACGATGAAGTTGTCGCCGAGGTACATCACGAAGTCGTCGTCGCCCAGGTAGTCCCGGGCGATCTGCACGGCGTGGGCGAGGCCCAGCGGGCGTTCCTGGGGGATGTAGGTGATCTGGAGTCCGAACTTCGAGCCGTCGCCCACCGCTTCCTGGATTTCGGCGGCGGTGTCGCCGACGACCAGGCCGACGTCGGTGATACCCGCCTGGGCGATGGATTCGAGCCCGTAGAACAACACAGCCTTGTTGGCAACCGGGACCAGCTGTTTGGCCGATGTGTGAGTGATCGGCCGCAGCCGTGTGCCGGCGCCGCCGGACAGCACGAGAGCCTTCATCTGGTTCACCATAGCGTCGATTTCGCGTCACCGAATGGTCAGATGTCGGGCGCGTTCGGGCGATGCGGCCGAACGGGGGCCGGGGCGCGGCGGCTCAGTGGTCGAGCTGGATCTCGCTCCAGACCTGTTTGCCGCCGCTGACCGGGAGTGTCCCCCAGGCCGCCGACATGGACTCGACCAGCAGGATGCCGCGGCCGCCGGTGGCCTCCCAGCTGATGCTGGTCGGCTTGGCGGGGCTGCGCGGGGAGGTGTCGGCGACGGCGACCCGCAGCCGGCCGTTGACGAGGGTGAGGTAGAGGCGGACCGGGCCCTCGGTGTGGGTCAGGGCGTTGGTGACGAGTTCGGAGACGACCAGCAGCACGGCGTCGGTGTCGCCGGTCAGGCCCCAGGAGCGCAGGGTGCGCCGGGTGAAGCGGCGGGCGTGGCCGACGGCCTCCGGGACCCGCCACACCGTCCAGCTCTCCCGGCGGGGGCGCATCTCCATGCCGTCGTAGCGCAGCAGGAGCAGGGCGACGTCGTCGCTGCGGCGGGCGCTGCCCAGGAGGGCGTCGGCGACCAGGCCGAGGTGGGCGGGGTCGGCGTCGGCGAGGTCGCGGGCCAGCCGGTTCATGCCGACGTCGATGTCCTCCTCCACCGACTCCACCAGTCCGTCGGTGGTCAGGGCGAGCACGGTGCCCGGGCGGAGCCGCAGCGGGCTCATCGGGAACTCGGACTGGGTCAGGATGCCGAGCGGGGGGCCGCCCTCCACCTCGGCGATGTCCGTTGAGCCGTCCGGGTGACGCAGCACCGGCGGCAGGTGTCCGGCGCGGACGCACCAGCCGGTGCCCTCCTCCAGGTCGACGTCGACGTAGACGCAGGTGGCGAAGAGGTCCGTCTCCAGCTCCATCAGCAGCCGGTTGGCGTGGCTGACCACCACGTCGGGCGGGTGGCCCTCGGCGGCGTAGGCGCGCAGCGCGGTGCGCATCTGGCCCATGACGGTCGCGGCGGCCGCGCTGTGGCCCTGGACGTCGCCGATGACGAGGGCGACGTGGTTGTCGGGCAGCGGGATGACGTCGTACCAGTCGCCGCCCAGTTCCAGGCCGGCGGTGCTCGGCAGATAGCGGGCGACGGCGACCGCGCCGGGCAGCCGGGGCAGCCTTCGGGGCAGCAGCTGGCGCTGGAGCATGCCGACCAGCTCGTGCTCGGCGTCGAAGGCGTGGGCGCGCATCAGGGCCTGGCCGGCCAGGCCGGCGGAGGCGGTGAGCAGGGCGCGCTCGTCGGGCCCGAAGTGGTGCGGGGCGTCCCAGCCGATCAGGCAGGCGCCCGCCATCCGGCCGCCCGCGGGCAGTGGCAGGACCGCGAGGCCGCCGGGGCCGACCTCGGCGAGGGCCGGCTCCAGGGGGGCGTCGGCGGGCCAGATCTGGGCGCGGCCCTCGCGCAGGGCGGCGGCCAGGGTGGGCATGGCCCGTACGGGCGCGTCGGGCCACTCGGTGCGCCACTCCGAGCGCCACAGCTCGGGCCACGACTCCGGGTTGGGCGGGTCGAGGACGGTGACGACGAGCCGTTCGTTCTCCAGCTCGGCGAGGGCGATGCGGTCGGCGCGCAGCGGCTTGCGCAGGGCGGCCACGACGGCCTGGCTGACGTCCCGGACGGTGCCGGCGGTGGCCAGGTCGGCGGCGAGCCGCTGGACGCGGGAGACGTCGGTGAGGTCGGAGCGGACCGTGGAGGCGTCGGCGACGGTGCCGGCGAGCCGGGCCTGGCGCCCCTCGCCACCGGGCAGCAGCCGTCCGCGCAGCCTGAGCCACTTGGGCGGCCCGGTCGGCTGGAGCACCCGGAACTCCAGCTCGCGTTCGCCGATGGACATGTGGTCGGCCTCGACGACCGACATCAGTGAGGGCAGGTCCTCGGGCACGGTCAGCCCCAGCAGGGTCTCCACCTTGCCGTCGAACTCCAGCGGGGTGAGGCCGAACAGGTTCAGGATGTCGTCGCCGACCTCGACCCGGCCGGTGTCCATGGCGAGGCTGAACGCGTCGGCGGGCAGTTCGCCGCTGTCGGCGCGCTGGGCGGGGGCGGGGTAGGCGAGGGTGCGGGCGATCAGTTCCAGACAGGCGCGGTCGTCGGCGCCGAAGCCGTCGGGGTCCTCGCTGACGGCGACCAGGCAGCCGGAGCCGTCCTCGGCCCGGGCGGGCAGTACCGCCAGATGGAAGTCGCCGGCCGTGGCCCGCCGGGACTGCGCCAGGTCGGCGAGTTCCTTGGGGCCGAGCCAGCCGGGGCGCCCGGTGCGGTGGATGTCGGCGACGACGGAGCCGCCGCCGGCTGCGTAGCTGTCCAGCAGGCCGTACTGGGTGCGCGGGGCTCCCGCCCACTCCACCAGGCACAGCAGCTCGCCGTCCTCGGTGAGCGTGTACACGGCCGCCAGGGCCGCACGGGCGAAGACGAGCGCCTGTTCGAGAATGCGCCGGATCCGGTCAGGCGCGGACCGGTCCGCGGCGACCGTGTTCAGGGCGTCCTCGGCACGCCTCCTGCCCGGTCTGCGCCCCGCAGCGCCCTCTCCAACCACGTTCGCCATTACAGCGCTAATGAGACATCCGCGCAGCCCTTGCGACGGTCCTTCGGTCGAGTTCGGGTGGAGCGGGCCCCTCGCCCGCCACCGTCCGGGGGCTTCGAGCGGGTTCGTCCGCACGAGGGGCCCGGTTTCGGGCGGGCCCGCACGCGCACCGGGCGCCCGGCGGGGTGCGGGGCGCGCTCGCCGTGCGCGAGCCGCGGCAGCCGGGGAGACTTGGCCTCTGGGAGCCGTCACCCGGCCGTACGAGGAGGTGGTCGGCGTGTCAGACGGGCAACCGTCCGCCCAGGCGCCCTCGACGGGCAGGACCCGCGTCGGCCGCCCGCTGCTGTCGCTCGCGCTGGCGTCGATGATGGACGAGGTGCACGCGCACTCCGGCGCCGTCTATCTGCGCGCGGCGAACGAGCCGGTCCTGGAGATGGCGGTCATGGCGGGACTGCCCCGGGCCTTCGCCGCCCCCTGGGAGCGGGTGGGGCTGAGCGCGCCGATCCCGGTGGCCGACGCGGCCCGCGAACGGCGGCTGGTGTGGATCGGCGGCGAGGAGGAGATGGCCCGCCGGTATCCGCGGATCGCCGTCGTCCTGCCGTACCCGTTCGCGCTGGCGGCGCTGCCGGTGGCCACCGACTCCACCACCTACGGCGCCGTCTACGTGACCTGGCCCGGCTCGCATCCGCCGGAGCTGTCGGCGCGGGAGCGCACCCATCTGACGGCGGCCTGCGAACGGCTCGCGGCGCGGTTGGCGCGGGCCCTTCAGGACAGCGTCCCGCTGCTGCCCGAGCACGACCTGATCGCCGCGCCCGCCCTGTCGGGGGCCGCCGGCACGCTCGGCACGGTGGAGTCGGCGCGGATGGTGGCGCGGCTGCCGTACGGGATGTGCTCGCTCGATCTGCACGGCCGGATCGCCTTCGCGAACCCGGCGGCGGCCGAGCTGATCGGCGTACCGGTCAGCGAGCTGCTCGGCACCCAGCTGTGGGCGTCGGTGCCGTGGCTCAACGACCCCGTCTACGAGGACCGCTACCGGGCGGCGCTGCTGAGCCAGCAGAGCACGTCGTTCGTGGCGCTGCGCCCGCCGGGCGACTGGCTGTCGTTCCGGCTGTACCCGAGCACCAACGGGCTGAGCGTCCGGATCAGCCGGGCGCGGGCCGTGGCCGAGATGAACCGCGCGCGCCGGCCCGTACCGGGGGACACGCCGTCCCGGCTGGTGACCATCTCCCATGTGCTGAACCTGACGGGCGCCCTCACCGAGGCGGTGAGCGTGCAGGACGTGGTGCAGCTGGTCGCGGACGAGATCGCCCCGGCGGTCGGCAGCCAGGCGCTGGTGGTGCTGGTCCCGCGCGGGGACCGGCTGCGGGTGCTGGGCCATCGCGGTTATCCGGACCCGCACCTGGTGGAGCGGTTCGACGGGCTGGCGCTGGGCGAGCGGACGCCGGGCACCCATGTGCTGACCACCGGGGTGCCCGCCTTCTTCGAGGACCGGCAGCAGCTGGAGCGCCTCTATCCGGCCCGCGAGGCCACCCCGGACGGCTTCGCCGCCTGGGCGTATCTGCCGCTGGTCGCCTCCGGGCGCCCGGTGGGCACCCTGGTGCTGGCCTTCGACCAGCCGCACGGCTTCCCCGCGGACGAACGGGCGGTGCTGACGAGCCTGGGCGGGCTGGTCGCCCAGGCGCTGGAGCGGGCCCTGCTCTACGACGCCAAGCACCACCTCGCGCACGGTCTGCAGGCCGCGCTGCTGCCGAACACGCTGCCGCGGCTGCCCGGCATCGAGGCGGCGGCCCGCTATCTGCCGGCCACGCAGGGCATGGAGATCGGCGGCGACTTCTACGACCTGGTCCCGGCGCGGGGTCAGGCGGCCGCGGTCATCGGGGACGTGCAGGGCCACAACGTGACCGCCGCGGGTCTGATGGGCCAGATCCGTACGGCGGTGCGCGCGTACACGACGGTCGGGCAGCCTCCCGGGGAGGTGATGGGCAGCACCAACCAGCTGCTGATAGACCTGGGCTCCGACCTCTTCGCGAGCTGTCTGTACCTGCGGCTGGACCCCGAGCACGGGCGGGCCGTGATGGCCCGGGCGGGTCACCCGCCGCCACTGCTGAAACGGCCGGACGGCAGGGTGCGGGTGCTCGACCTGGCCGGGGGGCCGCTGCTGGGCATCGACGCGTCCGCGGTCTACCAGACGACGGAGGTCGATCTGGCGCCCGGCTCGGTGCTCGCCCTGTACACCGACGGGCTGATCGAGTCACCGGGCACCGACATCGAGGACGCGGTCGCCGACCTCGGCGAGGTGCTGGGGCGGTGGGGGCATCTGCCCCTGGACGAACTGGCGGACCGTCTCGTGGAGTCCGGCACGATGCCGCGGGGGCGGATCGACGACGTGGCGGTGCTGCTGCTGCGCGCGGAGGGGTGAGCGGAGGACTCGCCGAGGGGTGAGCGGGCGTACGGCCCGGGGGTGAGCGGGCGTACGCGGGGGAACAGCAGGCGCACCCACCGGAGCATGGGCGGCCACACGCAGGAGTGACCGGCCCTCCCGCCGAAGGGCCGGTCACCCGGTCTGCCGGGACGAGCCGGGGTCAGTGCGACTCGTTCGCCGCGGCCTCGTCCTCCACGCCCGCCTCGTCCTCGACGCCCGCACCGGCGTCATGACCGGCGCCGGCGTCCTCGCCGCCGAGGTCGTCGCCGCCGGCCTCCTCACCCGCGCCGGCCTCTTCGCCCGCACCGGCGCCCGCGTCCTCGCCCGCGCCGGCCTCTTCACCGGCGCCGGCCTCCTCGCCCGCGCCCGCGCCCGCGTCCTCGCCGCCCGCGGCGTCGCCCGCGCCCAGGGTCGCGCCGACCGCCTCCAGCGCGGTCGTGACCGGCTGGAAGAAGGTCTCGCCGCCCACGGTGCAGTCGCCGCTGCCGCCGGAGGTCAGGCCGATGGCCTGGCCGTCCTGGGTGAACAGCGAGCCGCCGCTGTCGCCGGGCTCGGCGCAGACGTTGGTCTGGATGAGTCCGGTGACCGTGCCCTCGGGGTAGTTGACGGTGGCGTCGAGGCCGAGGACCTGACCGTCGCTCAGGCCCGTGGTGCTGCCCATCCGGAAGACCTGGAGGCCGACCGTGGCCTCGGCGGCCTGGTTGATCGGGACGATCTGGCCGCCGCCCACGTTGACGTCACTCGGTGCCTCGGTGGCCGGGTCGTCGTACTTCACCAGTGCGAAGTCGCCCTCGCCCGGGAAGGTGGCCTGGTCGACGGTGGCGATGGGGGCGCCGTCCTGGGCGTCCGCCCACTGTTCCGCGGCGACACCGCAGTGACCCGCCGTCAGGAAGGCCGGGCTGCCGTCGCCGGCCGTGACGTTGAAGCCGGCGGAGCAGCGGGCGCCCCCGGCGAAGATGGCGTCGCCGCCGGAGAGGAACGTCTTGAAGGTGCCCTGGGACTTCTTGATGGTCGCCATGCCGGAACCGAGGCTGTCGACGGTGGACTCCAGCTGGTCCCACCGGTCGCCCGTGACCGTGCTGTCGGCGGTGACCAGGATCTTGTTGGTCCGGGGGTCGACGGCCCAGGCGGTGCCGGGGATCGTCGCCTCGGACTTGAGGGTCTGGGCTCCCGCGGCGAGCGCGGGCAGGCTGTTCTCCACCTCGCGGACCTGCGCGCCCGCCTTCTTGGCCTGCACGATGACGTTGTTGTTGTCGCCGGGGATGACATTGACGACGAGCTGCCGGCTGCCGGCGTCGTAGTACGAGCCGGCGAAGGCGTCGCCGAGCAGTCCGGCGAGCTGCGAGGCGAGGTCCGAGGCGTCCGCCGCCTTCAGGGTCCTGGGCGCCGCGGCGTCGTCCGAGGCGCCGTCCTGGGACGCGTTGGCGTGGGGCAGCAGGATCGCGGCGGCTCCGAGCGCCGCCACACCGCCCGCCGCTATCGCGGCCTTGCGCTTCGGCATTCGCTTGTGACTCAACCTTCTCGACCTCCTGGGGACGGGGACCGTGCCGCCGTGCGTGCGGCGGCTGTTCGGGGCGCCTGGATGGTCACTGGTACGCACGGGGTGCGCGGGGCGTTCAATTCCGTTTGCTCGCAAGCGGATCGAAACGCCGATCCGGCCGAGAACCGCGTTCCGGCGAGGGGCGGCGGGAACAATCCCCCCATGACGATGACGACCGCTGAAGCCGACAAGATCCTCGCCGACAACTTCGCCCCCTGGGTCCTCGAACTGGGTCTCACGGTGGAGGGGTTGGACAACCGTCGCGCGATCCTGCGGCTGCCCTGGTCGGAGCGGCTGGCGCGGGAGGGCGGCGCGCTGTCGGGGCAGGCGCTGATGGCGGCGGCGGACACCGCGACGGTGATCGCGGTGTCGGCGGCGCGGGGGGCGTACGGGCCGATGACGACGGTTCAGCAGTCGACCAGTTTCCAGCGGGCGGTGTCCGGTGCGGATGTCCTGATCGAGGCGGTGGTCACCAAGCTGGGCCGCCGGATGGCGTTCACCGACATCACGGTCACGGACGGCGGTACGGGCGAGATCGCGGCGCACGCGAGCACGGTGTACGCCCTCCTCGGCTGACACCCACCCCCTTTGCGCACGCTCCGCATCGGTCCGTGCGCGCTCCGTCGTGATCCGTAGCGGAATCCCGGCTTCAGGGAATCTGCACACCGCATGCCCGAGCGGGTCACCGCGGACCGCACTCCCCCACAACCCGCTACCGCCGGTCACACCATTGGGGCGGAGTGTCGGATTCGGCCCGTGCGCCGCAAGAGCGGGCGCGGGCCGATGCGGTGAGGCATGTGAAGAAGTCACCGGCGCGGCGTGTGCGCATGTGCACCGACGACCGCTTCAGCGGCACAACTTCCCTGGTGAGGGCTGCGTTTGATTGGAAGGCCGCGCCCGCGGCGTGCTTTGATCCATCGCACCGCGGGAGCCGCACGGCCCCCGGAGACGGGCGCCGGGCGCCCGCGGTTCGCGGCCGTCCATCTGTCACGGAGGGGGCCGCTCTCCCCCTTGTGAAAATATCCATACGAAGGGATGTTCCATCATGAACTCCACCCCCCAGGTTGAGACCGTCGAGATCTCCGACGCCGAGCTGGACAACGTCTCCGGCGGCCTCGCCGTGAACGCCGTCGGCACCGTCACCGGCCTGGTGGACGGCATCGTCCCGGTCTCCGGCCTGGTCAACACGGCCGTCGGCACCGTCGAGGGTGTCACCGGCCTGAACACCGCCCCCGTCGCCGGCCTGGTCGCCGGTCTCTGACCGCGCCTTTCCGTGACGTCGAGTCCCGGAGCCGGATCCCGGCTCCGGGACTTCTCGGATGCCGTGCCCGTTCCCCCGCACAGGTGAGGGTCGTTCCTTGCAGTTCCGCCAACAGGCCCTCAACAGGCTCCAGTCGCCGGAGGAGCTCGATCTTCCGGTGCGGTTCGCCCGGCCCCAGGGCTGGCTCACGCTGTCCGTGACGGTCGTCGTCATGGCGGCGGCCTCGGTGTGGGCGCTCACCGGATCGGTGGCCTCCACGGTCGGCGCGCCCGCCGTCCTCACCCACGGACAGGGCAGTTACGTCCTGCAGAGCCCGGTCGCCGGGCAGGTCACGGCGGTCCTCGCCGAGCAGGGGCAGCGGCTGCCCGCCGACTCCCCCGTCCTGAAGGTCCGTACGGCCGAGGGCGAGACGGTGGTGCGTACCGTCGCCGCGGGCCGGGTCACCGCGCTCGCCGCCACCATCGGCCAGATCATCTCCACCGGCGCGGACGTCGCCGCCGTGGAGAAGGTGGCGCACGCCTCCGACCCGCTGTACGCGACGGTGTACGTGCCGGCCCAGAACGCGGCGGCCGTCCCCGAGGGCGCGGCCGTCGACCTGACCGTCCAGTCGGTGCCCACCGCGCAGTACGGCGTGCTGCGCGGCCGGGTGAAGTCGGTGGACCGCGGCGCCCAGTCGGCACGGTCCATCGGCGCGTTCCTCGGTGACGGGCAGCTCGGCGAGCAGTTCACGAAGGACGGCAGGCCGGTGGCGGTGCTGGTGAGGCTGGACAAGTCCGTTGCCACGAAGAGCGGTTACCGGTGGTCCTCCGCCGACGGTCCGCCCTTCGCCCTCACCTCCATGACCCTCGCCGACGCCTCGGTCCGGCTGGCCGACCGGCGTCCCGTCGACTGGCTGCTGCCGTGAGCGCCGCCCGCCGGACCCGGGGCCGACGCCGCGCCGCCCCGCCGAAGCGCCCGGTGCCGACGGGCACGGCGAAGACGGTCCGTACGCCCACCGTCCTGCAGATGGAGGCCGTGGAGTGCGGCGCCGCCTCCCTCGCGATGGTCCTCGGCCACTACGGCCGGCACGTCCCGCTGGAGGAGCTGCGCATCGCGTGCGGTGTCTCGCGGGACGGCTCGCGCGCCAGCAACCTCCTGAAAGCGGCCCGCAGTTACGGTCTGACGGCCAAGGGCATGCAGATGGACACGGCCGCCCTCGCCGGGGTACGGACCCCGGCCGTGCTCTTCTGGGAGTTCAACCACTACGTCGTCCACGACGGCATGGGCCGCCGCTTCGGCCGCCGCGGGGTCCACATCAACGACCCCGGCAAGGGCCGCCGTTTCGTGCCGATGGAGGAGTTCGACGGCAGCTTCACCGGTGTGGTGCTGGTGATGGAGCCCGGCGAGGACTTCCGCAAGGGCGGTCGCAGGCCGGGCGTGCTCGGCGCCGTGCCCGCCCGGCTGCGCGGTACCTCGGGCACCCTGCCCGCCGCGGTCCTGGCGAGCCTGCTGCTGGTGCTGGTCGGCGCCGCCGTGCCCGCGCTGAGCCGTACCTACATCGACATGTTCCTGATCGGGGGCCAGACCTCGCTGCTCGGGGTGCTGTTCGCCTCGATGGGCGCGTCGGTGCTGCTCACGATCGTGCTGACCTGGCTGCAACAGGCCAACCTGCTGCACGGCCGGCTCATCTCCTCCACGCTCTCCAGCGCCCGCTTCCTGCGGCATCTGCTGCGGCTGCCGGTCACCTTCTTCTCCCAGCGCAGCCCCGCCGACCTGGTCCAGCGCCTGCAGTCCAACGACGCCGTGGCCGAGACCCTGGCCCGCGACCTCGCGGCGGCGGGCGTCGACGCGGTGGTCGTCGTGCTGTACGCGCTGCTGCTGTACACCTACGACCCGCAGCTCACCTTCGTCGGGATCGGGGTGGCCCTGCTGAACATCGTGGCGATGCGGGTGGTGATCCGGCTGCGCGCCACCCGCACCGCGAAGCTGCGCGCGGACAGCGCCCGGCTGACCAACACCGCCTACACCGGCCTGCAGTTGATCGAGACGATGAAGGCCACCGGCGGCGAGGACGGCTACTTCCGCAAGTGGGCCGGTGAGCACGCCACCACGCTGGAGGAGCAGCAGCGCCTGGGGGTGCCGACCGCGTGGCTGGGCGTGGTCGCGCCGACGCTGGCCACGCTGAACAGCGCGCTGATCCTGTGGATCGGCGGGATGCGGGCCGTCGAGGGCCATCTGTCCGTCGGTCTGCTGGTCGCCTTCCAGGCGCTGGTCACCCGCTTCAGCGCCCCGCTGACCCGCCTCAACGGGGTCGCGGGCCGGATCCAGGACTTCGCCGCGGACGTGGCACGGCTGAAGGACGTGGAGAACTTCCGGGCGGACCCGCTCTACGACCGTCCCGGCGGCGGCGACTCCACCCGCCGGCTGCGCGGGCACGTGGAGCTGCAGAACATCGCCTTCGGCTACAACCCCCTGGACAAGCCCCTGTTGACCGGTTTCGACCTGACCGTCGGGCCGGGGCAGCAGGTCGCCCTGGTCGGCGGCTCGGGCAGCGGCAAGTCCACCGTGTCCCGGATGATCTCCGGTCTGTACACACCGTGGGAGGGCCTGATCCGCATCGACGGGCAGCGGCTGGAGGACATCCCGCGCGGCGCGCTCGCGGCGTCCGTCTCCTTCGTCGACCAGGAGGTGTTCCTGTTCGAGGGCACCGTCCGCGACAACGTGGCGCTGTGGGACCCCTCCGTGCCCGACGACGCGGTGGTCGAGGCGCTGCGGGACGCGGCCCTGTACGACATGGTCGCGCGCCGGCCGGGCGGCATCCACAGCCGGGTCGAGCAGGACGGCCGCAACTTCTCCGGGGGCCAGCGGCAACGCCTGGAGATCGCGCGGGCGTTGGTGCGCAGGCCGTCGATCCTCGTCCTCGACGAGGTGACCAGCGCGCTGGACGCCGAGACCGAACTCGTCGTCATGGACAACCTGCGCCGGCGCGGCTGCGCCTGTGTGGTCATCGCGCACCGGCTGAGCACCGTGCGCGACAGCGACGAGATCGTCGTACTGGAGCACGGCTCGATCGTGGAGCGGGGCCGGCACGAGGAACTCGTCGCGCGCGGCGGCGCGTACGCGGCGTTGGTCAGGGAGCGGTGAGATGACGTCCGTGCACGAGGGCGACCTGGTCCTGAACGCGCTCGGCGGGCTCGGTTCCCGGATCGACCGCGCAGGCTCCAACCGCCTCGACCTCGAAGGGCCGCAGGTGCTGTGGCTGGTGGTGTCCGGGGCGCTGGACCTGTTCGCGGTGGACGCGGAACAGCAGGGGCACTGGCACCATCTGGGCCGGCTGGAGGCGGGCTCGCTGCTGCTCGGCCCGGTCGCGGGACCGCGGCACACCCTGGTCGCGCGCCCGCTGCGGGACTGCGTGGTGCACCGCGTCGCCCTGCGTGAGCTGTACCAGCCGGTCCCCACCCGGACCTGGTCCTACGACGCGTACGGCAACCCGAGTCACGTCCCGCCGGCGAGCAGCCCTTTGGAGCACGCCCTCGCGCTCGGCGTCGGCCGCAGCCTGTCGATCCTCTTCCAGGCGCCGACGGCGCACGAGCAGACCGCCGCCGAGCTGACGGACGACGACGTGCTGTGGATGCGGGTGCCGCCCGGCAGCGTCCAGTACGGCGCCCTGTACGGGCAGGAGGCCGCCGCCGATCTGCTGATGGACCCGGCGCTGTGGCAGTCCATGGTGGATCAGCAGTACCGCCTGCTCAGCACCCTCGACCGCTGGATCGAGCAGCTGGAGCGCACCCACGAGACCCGGACCGCGGCGGGCATCAAGGCCGGTGAGGCGGTCCGCGCCCAGGCGGACCGGACCCTGCTGGCCTCGATCGGCAGGCGGCCGGGGCCACGCACCACGGCCGCCGACGCGGACGCCACCCACGCCGCCTGCCGGCTGGTCGCCGAGGCGGCCGGGATCACCCTCGCGGCGCCCGCGCCGAGCGGGACCGGGAGCGACCGGATGGACCCGGTGGAGCGGGTGGCCCTCGCCTCCCGGGTCCGTACCCGCGCCGTCCGGCTGGAGGGGCGCTGGTGGCGGGAGAACGTCGGTCCGCTGGTGGGCCACCGGGCGCTGTCCGGGGCTCCGGTGGCGCTGCTGTGGCGGCGCGGCGGTTACGTCGCCGTCCATCCGGCGACCGGCCGGGAGACGCCGGTGGAGCGGGCCAACGCCGAGGAGTTCGAGCCGCGTGCCGTGATGTTCTACCGGCCGCTGCCCGACCGTGCGCCCGGCCCGCTGCGGCTGGCCCGGTTCACCCTGGGCGGCACCGCGGGGGATCTGACGAACCTGCTGGTCAGCGGTTTGGTGACGGTCGCGATCGGGGCGCTGGTGCCGATCGCGACGGGCAAGGTGCTCGGGGAGTTCGTGCCGAGGGCGCAGACCGGCCCGATCGCGCAGATGTGTCTGGCGGTGATGATCGGCGGTGTGGTGGCCGCGGCGTTCCTGCTGTTGCAGAACCTCACCGTGCTGCGGCTGGAGGGCCGGATCGAGGCGACCCTCCAGCCGGCGGTCTGGGACCGGCTGCTGCGGCTGCCGACGAAGTTCTTCACCGAGCGCTCCACCGGTGAGCTGGCGAGTGCGGCCATGGGCATCAGCGCGATCCGCCGGCTGCTGGCCGGGGTGGGCCCCGCGGTCGCCCAGTCGGTGACCGTCGGCGCGGTGAACCTGGGCCTGCTGCTGTGGTTCAGCGTGCCGATGGCGCTCGCGGCGATCGGGATGCTGGTGCTCGTGGCGCTGGTGTTCCTGGGGCTCGGGCTGTGGCAGGTGCGCTGGCAGCGGCGGCTGGTGGTGCTCGGCAACAAGCTGAACAACCAGGCGTTCCAGACCCTGCGCGGTCTGCCCAAGCTGCGGGTGGCGGCGGCCGAGAACTACGCGTACGCGGCCTGGGCGGCGCAGTTCGCGCGCAGCCGGGAGCTCCAGCGCAGGGTCGGCCGGATCAAGAACCTCGGCGCGGTGCTGGGCGCGGTGTACCTGCCGTTGTGCACGCTGCTGATGTTCATGCTGCTGGCGGGCCCGGCGCGCGGTTCGATGTCGGCGGCGGCGTTCCTGACCTTCAGCACCTCGGTGACGATGCTGCTGACCTCGGTCACCCAGCTCACCGGCGCGTTCGTGTCGGTGGTGGCGGCGCTGCCGCTGTTCGAGGAGATCAAGCCGGTGTTGGAGGCGACCCCGGAGGTCCGCGCGGGGAGCACCCGGCCCGGCCCGCTGACCGGCGCGGTGGAGGCCCGCCGGCTGTCCTTCCGCTACTCCGACGACGGGCCCCTGGTCCTGGACGACGTGTCCTTCGCCGTCCGCGAGGGCGAGTTCGTGGCGGTCGTCGGCCCGAGCGGCTGCGGCAAGTCGACCCTGCTGCGGCTGCTGATCGGCTTCGACCGGCCGGTCTCGGGCAGCGTCCTGTACGACGGTCAGGACCTGGCCGCCCTCGACCCGTCGGCCGTGCGCCGTCAGTGCGGGGTGGTGCTCCAGCACGCGCAGCCGTTCACCGGGTCCGTGCTCGACGTCATCTGCGGCACCGAGCCGTACACCCCGGAGGAGGCGATGGCCGCCGCCGAGATGGCGGGGCTGGCCGAGGACATCCGGCGCATGCCGATGGGCCTGCACACCATCGTCTCGGGCAGCGGCGCGGTCTCCGGCGGCCAGCGCCAGCGGCTGATGATCGCGCAGGCGCTGATCCGCAGGCCGCGGATCCTGTTCTTCGACGAGGCGACGAGCGCGCTGGACAACGAGACCCAGCGGACGGTGATCGAGAGCACGAAGGCGCTGGAGGCGACCCGGATCGTCATCGCGCACCGGCTGTCGACGGTGCTGGACGCGGACCGGGTGATCGTGATGGAGGAGGGGAGGATCGCCGAGGTCGGACCGCCCGCCCGGCTGCTGGCGGACACCGGGGGCCGGCTGCACGAACTGGTGCGGCGCCAGCTGGCCTGAGCGGTCCGGCCGCGGTCCGGTGTGAACCGGCGCACAGCCCTAACGAAACTTTGCCGTTTCGGTGGCACTGCTCTAGTCTCGATGTGTACGAAACCGTTTCGTTCAGGCGCCTGCTCTGCGGCGAGGCCCGAACGACGTTCCCTGGAGTGGTCTGCCCATGTCCCACAAGACACTGACCGACAGCGCGCCCGCGCGCGTCACCGAGGAGCCGTCGGGCTCCTCGGCCAAGCGGTGGTGGATCCTCGCGGTCGTCGCGCTGGCCCAGCTGATGGTGGTGCTGGACGCCACCATCGTGAACATCGCCCTCCCCTCGGCCCAGGCCGACCTCGGCTTCTCCGACGGCAGCCGGCAGTGGATCGTCACCGCCTACGCGCTGGCGTTCGCCTCGCTCCTGCTGCTCGGCGGGCGGATCGCGGACCTGTTCGGCCGCAAGCCGGCCTTCCTGGTCGGCGTCGTCGGCTTCGCCGCGGCCTCCGCGCTCGGCGGCGCCGCCACCAGCTTCGAGATGCTGGTCGTCGCGCGCGCCCTCCAGGGTGTCTTCGGCGCGCTGCTGGCGCCGGCCGCGCTCTCCCTGCTGAACACCACGTTCACCGACGCCCGCGAACGCGCCAAGGCGTTCAGCGTGTACGGCGCCATCGCCGGCGCGGGCGGCGCGGTGGGCCTGCTGCTCGGCGGCCTGCTGACCGACGCCCTGGACTGGCGCTGGACCCTGTACGTCAACGTGCCGATCGCCCTGGTCGCCCTGGCCGGCGGCTGGATCCTGCTGTCCAACCACCGGGACGCCGCCAACTCCAAGCTGGACGTGCCGGGCACGATCCTGGTCGCCGCCGGTCTGTTCTCCCTGGTCTACGGCTTCTCCAACGCCGAGAGCCACGACTGGAACTCCCCGCTGACCTGGGGCTTCCTGTTCGCCGGCGGTGTGCTGCTGGCCGCGTTCGGCTGGTGGCAGACCCGTGCAGCGCACCCCCTGCTGCCGCTGCGCATCCTGCTCGACCGCGACCGCGCGGCCTCCTTCCTCACCGTGCTGCTCACCGGCGCGGGCATGTTCGGTGTCTTCCTCTTCCTGACCTACTACCTCCAGCTCAACCTCGGCTTCAGCCCGACGAAGACCGGTGTCGCCTTCCTGCCGATGGTCGGCGCGCTGATGGTCGCGGCCCAGCTGGGCACCACCGTGCTGGTGCCGCGGATCGGCCCGCGGATCGTGCTGCCGCTCGGGTTCGCCGTCGCCACCGGCGGTATGGCCTGGCTGGCCGGAATCGGCGTCGGCTCGGACTACCTCACCGCGGTGCTGCCCCCGCTGATCGTCATCGGTGCCGGCCTCGGCATGGTGATGCCGCCCGCGATGCAGCTGGCCACCGGCGGGGTCGCGGCCGAGGACGCCGGAGTCGCCTCCGCGACCGTCAACGCCATGCAGCAGGTGGGCGGTTCGATCGGCACGGCGCTGCTGAGCACGCTCGCCGCGAGCGCCGCGACGGACTACCTCGCCGGACACGACGCGACCAGCCCGGCCGTACAGGCGCAGGCGACGATCGAGAGCTACACCACCGCCTTCTGGTGGTCGGCCGGCCTGTTCGCGGCCGGCGCGGTGATCTCCTTCTTCCTCTTCCGCCCCGGCGTGCCGGAGCAGGACGCCGACGCCGCACCGGTCGTCCACATGTGACCGTCCCGGACCCGTCACGAGGGGCCGCCGTCTCCAGGGAGACGGCGGCCCCTCGGCGTTCCCGGACGGTCGTCCCCGTACACGGGACCGGCCGGTTTTCGGCCGGATCCGGCCGTCGGTGAAGCGCTGTCCGTTCGAGCGGACGGGAAACGGGTACCGCCGGGCCATGCGAATCAGCGTGGTGGATGTCGGATCGAACACGGTCAGACTGGTGGTCGCGGACGCCAAGGACGGGGTCCCGCTGCCGGTGCACACCGCCAAGTGGCGGCTGCGGCTGTCCGCGGACGTCCGGCCGGGGGACGCGATCCCGGAGGAGGCCGTCGAACGGCTGGTGAACGCGGTCGGGGAGGCGAGCCGGACGGCCGCGCGGTGGCGCGCCGCCGACCCGGTGGCCTTCGCCACGGCCGTGGTGCGGGCGGCGCCGAACCGGCGCGAGGTGCTCGGCGCGGTCCGCGCGCGCACCGGGGTCGGCCTGTGCACCCTGCCGGGCGAGCTGGAGGCCGAGCTGACCTTCCTCGGGGCGCGGCGGTGGATGGGCTGGCGGTCGGGGCCGCTCGCCCTGCTGGACATCGGCGGCGGCTCGCTGGAGGTGGCCTTCGGCCGGGGCCGGCTGCCGGACTTCGCGGCGTCGCTGCCGCTCGGCGCCGGCCGGCTGACCCATGAGTTCCTCGAAGGGGGCGAGGACCCGCCGTCGCCCGAGCGGGTGCGGGCGCTGCGCCGCAGCGTGCGGCACCAGCTGCGGGACGCGGCGGCCCGGATCCGCTGGGAGGGGCCGCGCACCGCGGTGGCCACCTCGCGCACCTTCCAGCAGCTCGGCCGGCTGTGCGGGGCGGCGCCCGGGCGCCACGGCCCGTTCATGGAGCGGCTGCTGCACCGGGACGACCTGAGAGTGGCCGTCGACCGGCTGGCCGAGCTGCCCGCGGCGGAACGCGCCCGGCTGCCCGGGATCTCTGCGCCGCGCGCCGCGCAGAGCCTGGCCGGCGCGGTGATCGCGCACACGGCGATGAAGCTGACCGGAATCACCGAGGTCACCGTCTGCCCGTGGGCGATCCGCGAGGGCATCCTGCTGCGGCACATCGAGGACGGCCCGTCCTGGTGGGCGTCGGCCGCCCACGCCGACGAGTCCGTTCCCCCGCACGAACCGGCGCCGCTGCGCCTGGCGGGCATGAGCGGCTGACCGCTCCGGCCGTGTCCGGCCGTTCCCCTCGTCGCCGGCTCACCCGGCAGCCGCCGGGCCCGGTGCGCCCGGTGCGCCCCGAGCGCGTGCACGGCGTCGGCCGCGGAACGGAATGCCGGCCCCGGCCTCCGTCGGCCGATGAGTTTCGGCGGCGGGCACGGTCCAAGGTCCTGCAAGCCGTCCCCACGCGCCGGCCGCCGCCCTGCGGGGCGGGCGGGCCGGTGCGAGGGTGGCCGAGACGGACCTCCGAAAGGGAAAGCTCATGATCACCACCGACCCGGTCCCCGGCGTCCCGTGCTGGATCGACCTCGGCACGCCCGACGTGCCGGCCGCGGCGGCCTTCTACAGCGCCGTACTGGGCTGGACGTACGAGCCCATGCCGGGTGACGTCGGCGAGAGCACGGACGGCGAGGAGATGGAAGGCGGGATGTTCAAGCGCGACGGCAGGACCGTCGCGGGGCTCGGCAAGCTCACCGAGGAGGGTGCGCGGTCGGCCTGGATGATCTACTACAACGTCGCCGACGCCGACGCCGCCACCCGGGCGGTCGAAGCGGCCGGCGGCACCGTGCGGGTCCCCCCGCGCGACCTCGGCGAGTGGGGCCGGATGGCCCAGTTCAACGACTCGCTCGGCGGTCAGTTCGCCGTCTGGCAGCCCGGCACGGACGCCGGGATCGAGCTGGTGGACAAGCCGGGCTCGCTGTCCTGGACCGAGCTGTACACGACCGACGCCGACGTCGCGCGGAAGTTCTACAGCGAGGTCTTCGGCTGGTGGTACAGCGAGGTGCCGCTGCCCGGCGACGCCGGCGCCTACGCGCTGGTCACCCCGGCAGGGCTGCCCGCCGAGCGGATGCAGGGCGGCATCATGGCGATGCCCAAGGAGTACCTCAGCCTCAACGGCGGTACGCCGTACTGGCATCCGGTCTTCGACGTGGAGGACTGCGACGCGGCGGTCGCCCGGGTCACCGCGAACGGCGGCACCGTGCAGATGCCGCCCGAGGACGCCGAGGACGTGGGCCGGCTCTCGGTCTGCGTCGACCCCTCGGGCGCGGACTTCGTGGTGCTCAAGCCCGTGGCCCGCTGAGGCGGTCGGGGCACGAATGCGAGGAACCGGCCGGGTGGCCCCACTCCGCCCGGCCGGTCCTCGATACGAGATCACCGGCTCCGCGACAGGACTCGCACTCCCCAGTTACGCGTCACTGCGCTTGTGCACGGATGCCGTGCGATCCCGGTCCCTCAGAACGCGAAGACACTCGCTCCGAGGGAGCTCTTCACGCACTCGTTGGAGAAGGTCCGCTCGTAGGAGACCCGCTGGCCCCGCCAGACGCCCTCGACCGTGACCACCACGGGGTCGTACTCCCGGGTGCACAGCGTCCCGCTGTCGGCCTCCAGCGCGTCGAAGTCGCCCTGGGCGGCGCGCAGTTCGGCGCAGGCCGGGACGGCCGCCGGGTGCGTGCCGGAGGCCGAGGGCGCGCAGACCAGGGTGACGGCACGCTCCGGGGCGGCGAGCGCCACGCTCTCTCCGTGGCCCGTGGTCAGGACCAGCGCCGAGGGGGCGTAGAGCGAGGCGGGCGCGTTGCCGGGGGCCGCGGGCGCGGTCGAGGCGAGGGGGCCGCAGACGGCCGCTGCCGTCAGGCCGAGGGTCGCTGCCCAGCGCGCGGTGTTCCGCATTGTGTGCATCCTTCCGCTCGAATCGGGGGTCTGCCGGAAGCCGCCCGATCGGGGGCCGGCAACCGGCGACCGCGAGTCTGCCGAGTCCGCCGCCGGAACACACATCGGACCCACAGGTTTCGGTAACCTTGCGTATTGAATCAGTGGCGTGAAGTAACGGAATTCGAACGTTCCAACCCCGTGACTGGGCGGTTCTTGATCGCCCGAAGCAGCCAACTGGCCTGTTTACACATGCTCCGCAATCGGCCTGAAACATTCCGATTCCGCTCCCGTTCGATCCCTCAGACACCCTTTCCGTTCATGTCCAGGCCGGGTGACGGTCATGGAACGCGCCCCTCCCACCCCTCTGGACTCCTGCCTACCGGTCGGTATGGTCTGCGTACTGCGCGATCTCAGCGACGAGGGGCGGGACCGACTCGATGGCCAGGCACTGGGCGGACTTCCAGTACGAGATCTATCTCAACGGGATGACGGGCGCCGTACCCCGGCTGCCCACCGATCTGACCCGGCTGGAGGAGCTGACCGAGCGGCGCCTCGGCCCCGGTCCGGTCGGCTACGTGGCCGGCAGCGCGGGCGACGGCAGCACCGCCCGCGCCAACCGGGCCGCTCTGGAACGGCTGCGGATCGTGCCGCGCGTGCTGCGGGACGTGCACGAGCGGGATCTCTCCGTCGAGGTGCTCGGCCGCGCCCTGCCCGCGCCGCTCGCGCTGGCCCCGGTCGGCGTGCTGTCGATCATGCATCCGGACGCCGAGCCCGCCGCCGCCCGCGCCGCCGCCGCGCAGGGCGTGCCGTTCGTCCTGTCCTCGGCCTCCAGCACCCCGCTGGAGGAGGTCGCCGAGGCCATGGGCGACGCCGAGCGCTGGTTCCAGCTGTACTGGCCGAAGGACCCCAAGGTGGCGCTGAGCTTCCTGAACCGGGCGAAGGCGGCCGGGTACTCCGCGCTGGTGGTCACCCTGGACACGCCGTTGCTGGCCTGGCGCCCCCGCGACCTGGACCAGGCGTACCTGCCGTTCCTGCACGGCGTGGGCACCGCCAACTACTTCACCGACCCGGCCTTCCGGGCCGGTCTCGCCAAGCCGGTGCACGAGGACCCGAACGCCGCGGTGATGCACTTCGTCGGCATGTTCGCCGACCCCGGCAAGACCTGGCCGGACCTGGCGTTCCTGCGGGAGAACTGGGACGGCCCGATCGTCCTGAAGGGCATCCTGCACCCCGACGACGCGCGGGCCGCGGCCGACGCCGGCATGGACGGGATCGTGGTCTCCAACCACGGCGGCCGCCAGGTGGCGGGTTCCGTCGCGGCGGCCGACGCGCTGCCCCGGGTGGTGGACGCGGTCGGCGACCGGCTCACCGTCCTCTTCGACAGCGGCATCCGCACCGGCGACGACATCGCCAAGGCCCTCGCCCTCGGCGCCCGCGCGGTGCTCGTCGGGCGGCCCTACGTGTACGGGCTCGGGCTCGACGGACAGGCGGGTGTCGAGCACGTCATCCGCTGTCTGCTCGCCGAACTCGACCTCACCCTCGCCCTGTCGGGGCACGCGGGACCCGGCACCCTGAGCGCCGCCGACCTCGTCGAGGGGCCGGCGTGAGCGCCCCCTGCGACGTCCTCGCCGTCATCGCCCCGCACGTGGGCGGCCGTACCGTGGGAGCCGGCCTCGCCACGCTCCTCCCCCAGGGGACCTCGGTCACCGTCGTCGAAACCGCGGACGAGGACCCCGAGGCGCTGCGCTCGGCCCGCGCGATCATCACCGGCCTCGCCCCGGTGACGGCCGAACACCTGGCCGCGGCACCGCAATTGGAGCTGGTGCAGTGCGCCAGCCACGGCTTCGACTACGTCGACCTGCCCGCCGCGCGCGAGCGGGGTGTCCGGGTGTGCAACATCGGCTCCAGCGGCGCGGAGGCGCAGAACGTCGCCGAGCAGACCTTCGCCCTGATGCTGGCCCTGGCCAAACGGCTGGTCCCCGCCCACCTCGCGCTCGTCGAGGCGGACTGGGCCCTCCCCCGGCTCCAGGGCTCCCTGACCGAACTGTCCGGCAAGACGCTCGGCGTGGTGGGTCTGGGCCGGATCGGCCGGGAGGTGGCCCGCCGCGCCGCGGCCTTCGACATGGACGTCGTCTACGCCGGCCGGAGCCGGGCCGACGAGGAGACGGAGGCGAGGCTGGGCGGCGCCCGTCACCTCCCCCTCGACGACCTGCTGCGCCGCGCCGACTACGTCACCCTGCACACACCGCTCACCGACACCACCCGGCACCTGCTGGACGCCGGGCGGCTCGCGCTGCTGAAGCCGACGGCGTTCGTGGTGAACACCGCGCGGGGCGCCCTGATCGACCAGGACGCCCTCGCGGAGGCGCTGGAGAAGGGCGCGCTGGCCGGGGCGGGCATCGACGTCTTCGACCCCGAACCGCCCACCCCGGCCCTGCGGTTGCTGCGCGCCCCGAACGTGGTGCTGTCCCCGCACGCCGGCGGTGTCACCCGCGAGACCCTGGTACGGATCGCGCTGGCCGCCGTGGAGAACGTCAACGCTTTCCTGTCCGGGCGGGAGCCGCGGGACGTGGTCAGCTAGCGCGTGGCGGCGGCGCGGCGACCGACAGCGAGCCGGCTTGTGCGGACTCCGCGTCGGCGGCGAGCCAGCGCTGGGCGCCGGAGCCGTCCCGGACCTTGACGACGATGTCGGCGCCCACCGCACCGGTGGTGGAGGCGAGGGCGAGCTGGTCGCCCCAGCGGGGCAGCAACTCGCCCTGCACGGTGAGGTCGTAGCGCACGTCGTCGGCGCGGCCGCCGTCGTCGTCGTCGTCGTCGGCGCACCGGCCGAGGACGACGACACCGGCGTCCACATGGGAGTCCAGGCACAGTTCGGGCTCGGCGGCGCTGCGCAGCAGCCCGTCCTCCTCGAACGACCAGCGCTGGGTGGCCGCCGTCGAGCAGTCGGCGAGCTCGGCGCCGGCTCCGGGCGCGGGCCGGCCCCGGACGTCCAGGCAGAGATCGGCGCCGTCGTTGCGCAGCCGGGTCGTGCGGGGCGGCACGGGGAGCTGGGCGGTGCCCGGGGGCGCGGAGGACACCGTGGGCGGCGCCTCGTCGCCGGACTCCCGGCTGGTGGCGGAGGCGGCCGGGGCGGTGCCGTCCCCGTCGGACCAGCCCCCTCCGACGACGACCGAGGCGAGCAGCCCGGCCGAGGCGATACCGACGCCGGTGAGCAGCGCCCGGGACGGGTGGGGGCCGTCCACCACCCGCCGTACCTGCGCGGGTATCCGGAGCAGCTGGCGCCTGCGGCGGCCGTGCCGGGCGCCGCCCCGGGCGCGGGTGCCCTGCTGGGCGCGGCCCGGGCGGGAGTCGAGATAGCGCCGGGCGCCCCAGCCGAGCACCGCCTCGGCCAGCAGCGGTCCCAGCGCGCCCTCGAAATGGCTCAGCTGTTCGGCGGCGGAACGGCAGTAGCGGCACTGGGCCAGATGGTCCTGCACCTCCGGCAGCAGGGCTCCGCCGCGCCGAATGGGGACGTCGAGGAGGCGGTTGTAGAAGCGGCAATCCTTGGTCGGCGCGAGTTCCCGGTGCGCGACCACACAGCCCTCGCGGAATTTTTCACGCGCCTGTTCGAGCGCGATGATCGCGGTGTCGGTATCCAGGCCCAGCAGTCCGGCCGGGACGGATATCGGTTCCGCCTCCACCTCGGTGTGCCAGAGCAGACAACGGGCCTGTTGCGGAAGGGCGTTGAATGAACGTCCGGCCAGCTTGCGATTTTCCGCGGTCATGGACTTCGCGGCGCGCATACCGCGGCCGCCGGCCGGTTTCCCCAGTTCGGGAAGGACCGCCGATATCCGTTCCTCGGCGGCCCACACCCGGACGGTGTCCCGGACCGCGATGAGCAGCCGGGGGCGCAGCGCGGCCGCCGGTTCGCCGAGGGCCAGGCGGTCCAGGACGTGGTGGAAGGCGGCGGAGGTGACCATCGCGGCGAGGTCCGCCCGGGAGGCCAGACAGATCGCCGCGTAGGTGTGGGCGGGTTTCCAGTGGCGCGCCATCAGCAGGGCCACGACGGGGGCGGTCTCGCCGTCCGGTCTGCCTCTCAGCCGGGCGGCGAGACCTTCGTCCGACTCCCCGGGGACGCCGGCCGGCGGCGGGTACGGGGGGCGAGGGGGGTGGGGGGTGGGCACAGAGCGGATTCCTTCCCACGCGCGGAGAACAGCGCGGGGAGCGTGAATTCACCGGCCATCGTCCGGCCCGATCCCCCGTCGGCGCGAATGCGACCCGGCTTTCACCCCCCGCACGGGCGGTGATAACCCTTGCACACACCACTCACGCCCAACAAGGCACTCGGGCAACATCCGCACCTTTGAAGGTAAGTCAGATTCACGGTCAACTTCCTTCACCTGCACGGGTTTTCGCCATTGCCCAGCGCCCCGTGTGAATCCCACACCCGTATCCGGGGGTCACGCACTCTCCCGGCACCGGGGCGGGCGTAGTGGACTGGGAACCGGCCCCTCGGGAGGCCGGCGCAGAGCAGGGGAGGCTTCTCTGCGCTCAGGGCCGCCGACCCTTTCCATCCGCCCTCGGTCGGCGGCCCCGAGGGCGGCGGCGCCCGGCGCGAACGGTTCAGATCTGCCAGGAGCGCAGCCGGTCGGCGGCGCCGTACACGTCGGTCTTGCCGTCGATGAGGTCCCGGGCCAGGTCGACCAGGGCGCCGTAGGGCGGATCGATGCCGGCGCCGCTGACGAACATGTAGGCGACGGCGGTGGCGCAGGCGAACCGGGCGTTGGCCGCGGGCAGCGGCTTGAGCAGGGCGAGGGTGTGCAGCAGCGCGGCCGCCCGCCAGGCCGGGTCGGAGTTCACCCCCAGGCGCGGCGGGTCGACCCGGTGCCGGGCGACGGCGGCGACCAGCGCCGAGAAGTCGTTGACGGTCGGCTGGTCCGGCAGGACCTCTTCGTGGCGCTGGAGCAGCCAGGGCACGTCTATGTGAACGACGGGTGCCATCGGTCAGGCGGCCCGCCCCTCGCCCTTGGCGGGTGGTTCGTCGTCCGGGAAGGCGGCCGCGAACTCGTCGGCGTGCGAGGCGAAGAAGCGACGGAACGCCTCCGCGCCCTCCTGGAGCGCCCGGTGCCGGGCGATGTCGGCGGCCGCCGCCTCCCGGACGAGCGCCTTCATCGACGTACCGCGTTCCTTGGCGATCTGTCTCAGGTCCTCAAGCTCGCGGTCGCTGAACTCCACGTTGAGAGCTGGCATGCCCTCAAGGTACCGCTCGGGTACTCACGCGTAAATACACCCAGGTCACAGAGGGTGCGCAACGGTACCCGGAGTTCGGCGGGCCGAGCCGGCGCGGTGAGAGGCGCGCCCTGGCGGGCCCCGCCGGAGTGGGCGGGTGGTCGGGTCGGATGGTTCGTGCGGCGCCGTCGTGGCTTGTCGCGCAGTTCCCCGCGCCCCCAGGGGGCTCATCCGCGAGTACGTCGGGAGGCCGGGCCGGCTGAACTGCCCTGGTGGCAGCCCTAGTAGTGCGACGACACGACGGCGGTCACCATGCCGACGACCACTGCCACCGCGACGAGCGCCGCCGCGATCACCGCGCAGCCCACGCCTCCCACGACGGTCCCGATCGCCGCCCAGCCGAACCGGGCGGCACGTTCGGCCTGCCGGACCGCCGCCCGGTAGCCGCTGTCGTCGTCCCAGTCCCGCTCGGCCATCGCGCTGCCTCCCCCTGCCGCCGCGCCGGACGGACACCGGGTCCGCCCGAGGCTCCCATGATCACCCGTACGGCCGAGCGTACTCGTCCGCCCTGTCCGCCGATTCCCTTCCGCCGGCGACCCCGGCCCCTAATCTTGTGTCACCGGCGGGCCGCCGGACGAGCGAGGGTGCGCGTCCCGGAAGGGACGTCGGAGGGGGGCCTCCTTTGCGCGAGGAGATCGAGGACCGGATACGGCGAACCGCCGTCGACGTCCTGGTGGACTGCGACGGTCTGCGTTCCTCGGAGGACCGGGAGCAGTTCCTGGATCTGGTGCTCGACCGGCTCGGACGCAACGGCCGGCTCACCCGGCACTCCGTCCCGCGCAGACAGTTCGTCGCCCTGATGGCGTTCTGCATGCGGGGCGCCCCGGCCGGCCGGGCACCGGACGGACTGTCGTGTCTGGCGGCCGTGCTGGATCTGCTGGACCCCGGATCGGCGGAGTCGCTGACGATGTTCCGGCTCGGCGACGAGTGGCGGGCCACCCGCACCCTCCCGGCCGAACTCCTCGACTTCTGGCCCCTGCTGGAGACCTGCCTGCTGCCGCTCGCGGTGCCCCACGAGGAGCGGGGCCGCATGGTGACCCGGGCGACGCTCTCCCGATTACGGACTCCTCCCCAGCACTCCGTCACCCCCTGGTCGGACTTCCTCTACCTCGTCGGGCAGAACACGGCGCCCGAACAGGTCCCGCCCTGGATGGCGTACCTGGAGGAGGCGGCGGGCTGGCTGGACGACGCGCACCGCCGGGAGGTCCGCGCGATCAACCGGCAGCAGGCCGTGCGCTGGGACTTCGGGGAGGCACTGGACCGCAGACGCTACGGCCGGCAGCCGGAGCGGCAGCCCGCCACCCACGACGAGCACCTGGCGATCCGGATCATGCCGGCGCCCTTCGACGAGGGCCACTACACCGTCTCGTACTGGTTCCACTCCGACGCCCGCGGCCCCCACTTCGAGGGGCGCCGGGACAGTGCGGTGATCCCCTTCGCGGACCTCCAGCGCACGGTCAGCGAGGTCATCTCCGAGGTGGAGCGCGCCGAGGGCGACCGGCCCGGGCAGCTGCGGCTGGAGTTCGTGCTCCCCCTGGAACTGATCAACCTGCCGGTGGAGTCCTGGCCCCTGGACGCCGCCGAGGACCCGCATCTGCCGCTCGGCATGACCTATCCGGCGGTGGTCATCCGGAGCCTGGACCGGCTGCTGGACCAGCGCTGGCACGGCTGGTGGCGGCTGCGCTGGCAGAAGCTCCGCCAGGAGCCGACGGGCGGCTCCGTGTACATGAGCATCCCCAACACCTCCCCGCAGCACCAGCGGCAGGTGGTCGCCGGACTGCTGGACGAGGAACATGTCGCCGCGGTGCTGAGCGAACCGCCCGAGGACGGCCGGGTGCACGGCTGCCTGGAGTTCAGGACCGCGCTGCGCACCGGCTATCCGGTGGTCGTGTGGCACCGCACCAGCGAGTCGACCACCGAGTTCCGGCAGGTGCTCGGCGAACTCTTCGCGGGCGGCTTCGCCGACCTGCTGCCCCGCATCACCCGCTTCCGGCGGCAGGCCGCCGCGCTCGGCTCGGCCGCGCCCGAGCACCAGATCGGCCGGCACCTCGCGGTGCTGTGGGACGACCCCGACCGCAAACCGCTGTGACCCCGCCGCACAGGGAGGAAACGTCCATGGACTCTTGGTGGCTCTACCGGGGCACCGGGATACCGCTCGACCCGGCCGAACGCGACCGCCGGTGGCCCGCCCCACCTCCCTGGCGCGCCGGCCGCGGCGGCCCCGACGAACCGCCGGTGCCGCCGCGGGACGAGCGGACGGTGTCCGTCCTCGGGGAGCTGGGCACCCCGCGGACCCCCGACCCCGAGGAGACGGCCCGGGTCGGCACCGCGCTCCGGCTGCGCCGTCCGCTGCTGGTCGGCGGCGCGCCGGGCACCGGGAAGTCGGCGCTCGCCCACCGGGTCGCCCGGGAACTGGGCCTGGGCGCGGTGCTGCGCTGGCCGGTCACCGGCGCCACCACGCTCGGCGAGGGCCTGTACCGCGTGTCGGGCCGCGGCACGGTCCGGCTGGGACCGCTGGGCACCGCCCTGCTGCCCCGCCGATTACCCCGGGTCGTGCTCCTCGACGACCTCGACCGGGGCGGCTTCGACCTGCCCGACGAGGTGCTGGCCGTGCTGGACGACGGGGAGTTCACCATCCCCGAACTCCTCGGCCCCGACAGCTCCCCCGTGCACACCTGGGATCCGGGGACGAGGGCGACGGTCCGTTCCGGCCTCGTACGGTGCCACGAACCGCCGTTCGTGGTGATCACGACCGGCGGCGAGCGCGACCTGTCGCCCTCCTTCGTACGGCGGTGCGTCCGCCTGGAACTGCCCGCGCTCACCCGGGAGCGGCTCGCCGAACTGGGCCGGACCCGGTTCCCCGCGGTCCCGGCGGAGGTGCTGGAGGCGTTCCTCGACCGGGCCGAGCGGGAGCCGGGACCGGCCGACCGGCTCCTCGACGCGCTGCATCTGGCCAACACGGGTGCCCTGGACGCGATCCGGGAAGGTGAACAGGAGGCAAGCGCGGCCCTCGACACCGTCTGGCGGTGGGCCGCCCTGGAGGGGCCATGACGTCCGTCGACGGTCGGGGCGCCCCGTCCGCGCGCTGGACGGACATCGCCGACCCGCAAGGCATCCTGCGCGCGCTGCGCGGGCTGCGCGCCGCGCCCGGCCGGGCGCCCTGGGACGTGGTCGTGGCGGTGGACCCCGATCCCGGGATGGCGGTGTGGCAGGACACGGCGGCGGAGTTCACCGAACTGCTGCGCCGCTCGGGCGCCTTCGGCCGGGTCGACCGGTGCGCCCTGCGCCCCATGCCGCCCGGCGGGGCGCGCGCGACCCGGCTGACGCTGGTGGTCACCGACGGCAACGCGCCCGGCTGGCGCAGCGGCGCCCTCGGGCACGTCCTGCACCGGTGGGCCGCGGCCGGCGCGCTGGCCGTCGTCCATCTGCTGCCGCATCCGGCCTGGCCCGAGTCCGGTGTGCCGACCTGGCCGTTGTCGCTGCGCCCGGCGGGACCGGGCGCGCCGAACCGCCGGCACAGCATCCGGCCGCACCGCCTGGCGCTGGGCGCGCCCGACGAGAACGGGGCCTATCTGCCGGTGCCCGTACTGGAGTTGGCGCCGCGCAGTCTGCGCTCGTGGGTGCGCCTGGTCGGCGGGGAGCGGTCGGCGTCGGTCCGGCTGCCGACGACCTTCGCCGCAGGAGCCGCCCGTACGGACGGCGCGCCCGAGGTGCGCGCCGAACCGGGCGCCGGCGCGCGGGTCGCGTCCTTCCGCCGCTCCGTCTCGGCCGAGGTCCAAGGGCTCGCCCCGCTGCTCGCGGCGGCCCCGCTCGCCGTACCGCTGGTCCGGCGGCTCCTCACCCGGCTGCGCCCCGAGGCCCGGATCGCCGACTTCACCCAGCTGCTCGCCCACGGGCTGATCCACGCCCGCCCCGACCCGGAGCCGTCGGCCGGCCCGCGCATCGCCTACGACTTCACACCGGACGTCCGCGGCGAACTCCTGGCCGCCGGGCGGACGGAGGAGCTGCGGCAGGTCGTCGCCCTGGTCGGCGAGGCCCTGGGCCCGGCGGCCCGCTCCCTGTGGCAGCTCCCCGAGCTGCTAGCCGGGCGGGCGGAACCGCGCCCGGTCGCCGACGACCCCGAGGCCCGCGCCTGGGCCGAGCCGCAGATCGCCGTACTGCACGCCCTGTCGGGGCCGCACGCCGCCCAGGCACGGGCGCTGCAAGCACTGACCGCCGCGTCCGGGGCGCACCGGCCGCGGCCGGCTCCCCGAGTCGCGCGTGCCCTCGTCCAACCGTCCCCTTCGCACCTGCGGAAGCAGGAGGATCTGGTGAACCAGTCGAGCAACCCCCCGCAGCCGCGCACGGACGTCCCGCCCGGCACTCCCCCGGGTGCGGACGGCCACCGCGGCACCCCGGCCGTCTGGGGCAGCGTCCCCCCGCGCAATCCCAACTTCACCGGCCGCGACGACCTGCTGGACGCGCTGCACCGCAGGCTGCGCAAGGAGAAGGCGACCGCGGTGCTGCCCAACGCGCTGCACGGGATGGGCGGCGTCGGCAAGACGCTGCTCGCCGTGGAGTACCTCTACCGGCACCTCGGCGACTACGACCTCGTCTGGTGGATCTCCGCCGAGCGCACCGCGCAGATCGCGCTGTCCCTGGCGGAGCTGGCGCCGCGCCTGGGGCTGGAGGCCGCGAGCGACGCCACCTGGTCGGTGACGGCCGTCCTGGAGGCGCTGCGGCGCGGCGAGCCGTACGACAACTGGCTGCTGGTCTTCGACAACGCCGACAGCCCCGAGGCCGTACGCCCCTACTTCCCCTCCGGCGGACCGGGCAACATCCTCGTCACCTCCCGCAATCCGCAGTGGGCGAGCGTGGCCAAGTCGCTGGAGGTGAACGTCTTCCGGCGCGAGGAGAGCGTGGGCCTGCTGCGCCGGCGCGGCCCCGACATCACCGCCGAGGAGGCCGACCGGCTCTCGGAGGCCCTCGGCGATCTGCCGCTGGCCATCGAACAGGCCGCGGCCTGGCGGGCCGAGACGGGGATGCCGGCGGACGAATACCTGCGGCTGCTGGACGAGAAGCTCGTCGACCTGCTGGGTCTGTCCGCCCCGGTCGACTACCAGCTTCCGGTCATCGCTGCCTGGAACGTCTCCCTGGACCAGCTGGAGGCGAAGAACCCGGCGGCGATGCAACTGCTCCAACTGTGCGCCTTCTGCGCGCCCGAGTCGATCGCCCGCAACCTCTTCGCCTGGCGCCGCGAGACGGCCATCACCCCCGAACTGGACACGGTCCTGCGCGACCCGATCCGGCTGAGTCAGGCCATCCGGGAGATCGGCCGCTACTCCCTGGCCCGCTTCGACTTCCGCACCAACGCCCTGCAGATGCACCGGCTCGTCCAGGCGGCGCTGATCTCCCGGATGACGGAGGCCGAACAGCGGCGGATGCGGCACGGCACCCATCTGCTGCTCGCGGCCAACGACCCCGCCGATCCGCACAACGCCTCCCACTGGCCGCGGTACGGCGAGCTGTATCCGCACCTGGTCGTCTCCGAGGCGGCCTGTACGTCCGACCACTGGGTGCGCGCGCTGCTCGTGAACGAGGTCCGCTATCTGTGCCGTTCGGGCAACTTCGACGCCGCGCTCCAACTGGCCCGCTGCGCCTACGAGTACTGGCGGCAGGACGGCGGGGAGGAGGACACGCAGACCATGGAGGTGTCCCGCTGGCTCGGGGTCGTGCTCTTCCACATGGGCCGGTGGGCGGAGGCCGCCGAGGTCAACGACCGGGTGCTGGAGACCTGTCGGCGGGCGATGGGCGAGGACCACAAGGACACCCTCGACGCGCTCGGGAACGTGGCCGTCGACCGCCGCAACAAGGGGGACTTCCAGTCGGCCCTTGAGCTGTCGGAGTCCGTGCACGAGCGCTATGTGCGGATGCTGGGCGACGAGGACCCCGAGACCCTGCGCGCGGCGCACAACCTGGGCGTGAGCCTGCGGCTGGTCGGCGACTTCGCCCGCGCCCGGGAGATCGACACCCACACCTGGCACACCAAGCAGCAGCACTTCGGCCAGGACCACGTGGTGTCCCTGCTGACCTGGTTGAGCCTGATCCTCGACATAAGGGAGCTGGGCGACTACCACACCGCCCTCACCTACCAGCGGGAGCTGACCGAACGGGCCGTCAGGCTTCTCGGCCGCGACAACCCCTTCACCCTCTCCAACCACCGGCACCTGGCGGTGGCGCTGCGCAAGGCCGGCCACCACGAGGAGGCGCTCGCCGCGGCCGAGCACGCCCAGTCCAACCTGGTCCGCCGCTACGGCGACAGCAACCCCGGCTCCATGGCGTCCACGCTGGAACTCACCATCGACCTCCGGCACGCCGGCGACCTCACCTCGGCGCGGGACCTCGGCTCACGGATCCACCGCCAGTACGCGGAGGTGTACGGGCCCGCCCATCCGCACACCCTGTCCGCCGAGGTCGACCTGGGTGTCACGCACCGGCTGCTCGGCGACGCGGACGCCGCGCGGGCCGTCGACGAGCGGACGCTGACGGAGCTGACCCGGGTCGTCGGCGAACGCCACCCCACCACGCTGGTGTGCGCGACCAACCTGGCCAGCGACCTTTACGCGCTGGGCGAGTTCGCCGCGGCCCGCGAGCGCGACGAGCGGACGCTGAGGATCTCCGAGGAGGTGCTCGGCGAGGACCACCCCTCCACCCTGGCCTGCGCGGCCAACCTCCCGCTCGACCTCAAGGCCCTCGGCGAGGACGAGGAGGCCGAGCGGCTGCACAGCAGAACGGCGCAGCGGCTCAACCGGGTGCTCGGGGCGGACCATCCGGCCGTGCGTCAGGCGGTGTCCTGGGACGACCGCGTCAACTGTGACGTGGATCCGCTGCCGTTGTGAGCACGGCCCGCGGCCCGCGCCCCGCCCAGCCATCCGGCCAGTTCGGCGGGGGGCGGGGTGTGGCCCGAACGCCGGGTGACGGCGCGGGAGACGGCCCGCAGCACCTCCGGCCGTCCGGCCGCGCCGTCCTGGCCGCCGCCGGCGATCAGTGCGAGTGCGCCCCATGAGGCGGGCCGGTGCGTCTGCGTGGCGTACAGGGCGGTGGCCTCGGCGAGGTCGCCCGCCACATAGGCCAGGTCCGCGGGGGTGACGTCCTTCGGCCGGGGGCCGCCGTTCCGAGCCTCGGCGAAGCCGTCCGGGTCGGTGATGCTCAGCCGTACGAGGTGCGCGAAGGCGTCCAGGCGGCAGCCGGCCGGGTCGGTGACCACGCTTCCGCCGTCCGGGGCCGCCGTCGGGTCCGCGCCGTCGAGCCAGGAGTCCGCGAGGGCCCGCACCATCGCCTCGTCCGGCAGGACGTGGTGGGCCCGCCAGCCGGCGCGCTGGTGGGCCGCGGCCCGCTCGGCGAGCAGCAGTACGTGCTCGGGCACCGGTTCGGTGTCCCAGGACCGGATGCCCGCGAGGAGGCCGGCCACCAGTCGGCGGCCCGTGCCGGTCAGCGCGGGATGCGTGCGCAGGGCCTCCAGCGTGGCCCGGGACTCCCGCCGCCACAGGGCGAACTCGAAGCGGGCCCGTTCCGCGGCGCTCTTCTCGGTGCGGGCGGCGCGGTCCCGCCAGAAGCGGGCGACGCCGGAGAAGGCGAAGGCGCCGTGCAGCACGCCGCTGAGCGGCCGGGGGTCGTCCCGCCAGGGCGCGTGGAAGAGGTCGGGGCAGTCCTCGGCGAGGGTGGTCAGGTGCATCAGGCCGTTGAGCAGGGTGTGCCGGAACTCGTGGACGAGGGTGACGGCGAGTTCGACGGCCGCCTCCTCCTCGTCGGCCCCGGGGCCGGGCGCGGAGACCATCACACAGCCGAACGCCTCGGACGCCGAGGCACTGCGCGGCCGGAAGCGTTCCGCGGCGGGCAGCGGCACCAGGGAGAACAGTCCTGCGGCGAGTGCCTCGGCGCTGTCGCGGTGGTCCTCGACGAGCAGCGCCCAGGCCCGGTCGATCGCGCGCCGCCAGTTCCGCAGCTCCGCCTCGTCCAGCCGCCCGGGTACGGCGGCTCCGGCGATCACGGGGTAGCGGGCCAGGTCGTCGACGCCGAGGTGGAGGGCGAGCCCGTCGTGCCGGGCCGAGATCCGACGCATCCCCGACCAGCCGGGCGCGTCACGGGTGGCGTCGGCCGGGACCGGCACACCGGGTCCCTCGCCCTCGGCGCGGACGCACGCCGTACCGTCGTGGGCGCTCACCTCGGCGGTGCTCCACGGCCCGGCCGCGGGTACCTGTGCGCGTCCCAGACAGGGCAGCAGGACCGCCCCGTGGTGGGCCGGGACGAGGATCCGGAAGTCCAGACCCGCGAGTACGGCACCGGCGGCGGCCAGCGCGTGCAGGTTCCCGAGGTCCGCCCAGAGCGGGGCGGCCGACTTCTCCGTGCCGCGCAGCCCGCGCAGCGCGTGGGCCGCCCAGAGCCCGGTCTGCGGGTTCATCAGCAGCCGGTGCACGGCCTCGGGCCGCCGCCGCTGGGCCCGCGCGAGGAGGTCCCACGCCTCGCCGGCCGGAGCGAGTGGGCCGACCGACGCCGGACGCGCGGACACCTCGTCCACCAGCAGCCGCAACAGCAGCAGACGCCGGCTGTACTCCGCGTCGAGGAGGGCGCGCGTCGCCTCCAGGTGCTCGCCCGCCGAGCAGAGCATGGCGAGGGCGGCGTCGTCCAGACGGTGAGGCGGCAGGAGCTGCGCGGAGCTCTCGGATCGATCGGCGGCCTCGCTTGACGTGCGCACGAAAGCTTCCCTATTCACGTGGTCCGGAGCCCCGGACCGGTCCGGGGCTCCGGCGCACATTACCGGCCAAGGCCGAGCAGGAGTCGCTTCTCGGTCAACTCGGCTCGCTGCCGCCCCTGGTGCTGAACGGCCGGTCGACGCTGCTGAGCAGCTGATCCATGGCGGGCCGCAGCGCGGCGTGGCCGACCCGGGGAAGCTCGTCCAGGGAGAGATGGGACAGCCGGGGCAGCCAGGACTCGACGGATGCGGCGCCGGCCGCGTCACAGGACTCGTTCATGAGGCCCGATCGTATGCGAGAGAGCCCGCCTCACCCGGACGCCTCGTCGATCAGCCGCCGCACCGTCTCCGCCTCCGGGCTTCCGCCCGCGCACAGCAGCACCGCCTCGCCCAACTCGCTGAGGGCTCCGGGGCGTCGGGCGCAGGTGCGGAGGATGCTGATGGTGTCCAGGCGGGGGCGGCTGTGGCGGGGGATCGCCGCGCGTACGCCGACTCTGAGCAGGGCGAGGATCTCTTCGCGGCCCTGGGGTTCGACGAACTCCTGGACGGCCAGGAGGGCGTTGGTCAGGGCGCCGAGGCGGTCGGGGGTGAGGCCGGCGGTGTCGGCGGTGTCGGGTTCGGGGGCGCCGCGGGCGAGGAGCTGGCCCTCGTCGCCGTCCCAGGTGCGGGTCCACAGGTAGGTGGGGGTCTGGGCCGCGAGGCCCTCGGCGCGCAGCCGGGTGAAGCGGGTGCGCAGCCGGTCCATCAGCAGGCCGGGGTCGGGCGGCCAGCCGGTGCCGGACGCCTCGTCCTGGAGCGCGGCCAGGGCCTCCCGGCTGAACAGGCCCGTCGAGGCCCCGGCCAGGTTGGCGGCGGCCTCGCCGGGGCGGGCGGCGAACAGGACCGCCTGGTCGCGGGCGGGGCGCGGCATCGGGGTGCCGTAGTCCTCGCGGGGCAGGGGGCGCTTGGCGCGCCAGGGGTTGTGCGGGAGCTGGCAGGCGTCGACCAGCCAGATCTGGCGGGGGTGGCGGGGCGCGGCCCGGTAGTGGGTCAGGAGGGTGTCGAAGTCGAGGTTGAGGGGGTCCTGCGCGGTGGCGTCGGCGTAGAACAGCCGGCGCCGGCCCTCGGTGTCGACCACGCCGTGGCCGCCCCACACCACCCACAGCAGTTCGCTGGAGTCCGCGGCCACGGTCCGCAGCAGTGTGTGGTGCACGGTGGCCCGGTCCGCGCCGAGGACCGGGTACGGCACCCCGTCCGCGGCGCCGGACCGGCCGGGCGGCACGGACAGCAGTGCGGTGATCCGCTCGGGCGGCACACCCCGGGCGAGGAACCAGTCCGCGAACCGCATCGCGTCGGCGACAGGGCCGTCGAGCGCCCAGGGCGCCCCCGCCTCGTAGGCGTCGACGCCCACCACGACGACGGTGGTGCGGCTTGGATCGGCTTGCGCGGCGGGCGAGTTCATCTGCCCAGTGTGCCGCCCGAACGGTCTCGGGGGGTCAGCCTTGGTCGGCCACGAAGGACGCCATCCGGGTCAGTGCGGAGTTCCAGTTGATGGTGTGTTCGTTGGTGGACCAGGACTGGATGTCGTCGATGTAGCAGAACTGGCCTACGCAGCCCTGGAGTTTGCTCTGCGCGAAGGGGTCCTGGATGCTGGAGTTGGGTCCGCCCGCGAGGGTTCCGGCGGGCGGGTTCGGCTGGCTGGGGTCGAGTTGGTGGGCGTACCAGCGGGCGTGCTGGTTCCTGGCGTCGACCTCGCCGTAGCCGGTGACGTAGGAGATGTTCAGCGCGTTGCGGCCGAAGAGGTAGTCCATGCTCTGCAGGGCTCCGTCGCGGTACTTCGAGGCGCCGGTGATGTCGTAGGCGGTGGCGACGACGACGGCGTTGTGCAGGATCTGGTGGTTCGAGCCCCAGTCGTACACGTTGTCCTCGGGTGCGTACGGCATGCCGTACGCCTGGGACTTGAGGGTGGCCAGGTAGCGGTCGGCGCCCTTGGTGACGGACTGGCGGACCTTGTCCCGGCCGGGCAGCCGGTTCGGCACCGTCGCCAGGTCGAGGCGGGCGGCCGCCGCGGTGCGGGCCCAGTCGTAGCCGAGCGGGCCGAAGATGTCGGCCGTGTGGACCGGGGAGTTGAGGACGCGGTCGGCGAACTCCTTCTCGCCGGTGGTGAGATACAGCTCGGCCGCGGCCCAGTAGAACTCGTCGGTGACGTTGTCGTCGGCGTAGGTGCCGCCGCCGATGCCGTCGCTCGCGGAGGCGAGGCGGTCGGGGTGCGCGAGCGCCGCCGCCCACGCGGTGCGTGCCGCGGTGAGCGCCTTCGCGGCGAACTGCCGGTCGTAGGGGCGGTAGAGGCGGGCCGCCTGGGCGGCGGTGGCCGCGAGGTTGAGGGTCGCCGCGGTGGACGGGGGGTGCAGTTCGCGCTTCTGCGGGTCGTCGCTGGGCAGCAGGGGCAGGCCGGTCCACTGTTCGTCGTGGATCTTGTGGTGGGCCATTCCGGCCAGCGGCTGTCCGGCGGGGACCTGCATCTTCAGCAGGAAGTCCAGCTCCCAGCGGACCTCGTCGAGGAGGTCGGGCACCTTGTTGCCGCTCTCGGGGATGGCCAGGGTGCCGTCGCCGAGGCTGCCCGGGTCGCCGGTGCGGGCGTGCAGGGCGCGTTCGTAGGTGCTGAGCAGTTCCCAGACCGAGATGCCGCCGTTGACGACGTACTTTCCGTGGTCGCCGGCGTCGTACCAGCCGCCGGTGACGTCGAGGGTGTAGTCGCACACGCCGGGCTGGCAGGGGACGGCGCCGTCGCCCTGGTTGGGCGCGACGTCGACGTGGCCGGCGGGGCGGGCGTAGCCGGGGCGCAGGTCGTCGCGGATGGGGATGCCGCTGCGCTGGGTGTAGTAGTACTTCGCCGCGTCCAGGCGCAGCCTGTCGTAGGCGCGGGCGTCGATGTCGAAGGGGCGGCTGGTCTCGCCGTCGGCGACCAGGGTGAGGCCGGTGCCGCGGGTCCGGTGGGAGCCGAAGTCGATGGAGTGGACGTTCTGCCCGGAGGAGACGTCGGTGCCGCGCGGGGTGGTCCAGCCGCGGGCGGCCACGGTGCCGTCGGCGCGCCGCAGTTGCCAGGGCAGCCGGTCGGTGGCGTCGGTGACGAGGGTGGCGTTCTTGGGGCCGGCAGGCAGGTAGGCGACCTGGTTGACGCGGACCCGCGGCCCGGTGTCGGGCTCGTACGGCTCGGGCTGCACGCCGCCGACCAGCGAGACGTCGTCCATGCAGAACCGCCAGGCGTCCGCGCTGCCGCCGACCTGGAGGCCGACCTGGGCCTGGGTGGTGTCGACGGGTGCGGTGAAGGTGTACGAGTAGCTGTTCCCGGAGACGCTGAGCTGCGGCGACACCTCGAAGTAGGTGTCGTACGGCGCCACTTGGAGGCCCACGATCGCGCGGGCGACATGTGCGTCGGGGGTGCCCGAGGCGGTGAAGGAGAAGCGGTAGGACTCCCCCTTGACCAGGGTGATGTCGTTCTGGCCGACGGCGGCGTCCCAGCGGTTGGTGGTACCGCCCGGCACGTCGGCGCAGAGCTGTCCCTCGGAGAGGGCGGCGGTGACGTTGCTCGTCGTCCACCACGGTTCGGTGCTGGTGTCGAAGGTGCCGTTCCTGACCTGTTCGACCTCGTCGGCGCCTGCGACCGGGGCCGGAAGGGCCACCAGGGCCGCTCCGAGCAGGCCGGTCAGGGACAGCACGGCGGTTCTGCGTCGTTTCACGTCTGGGCTCCTCGGGGGAGGTGCGGGGTGACGCTCCCGTGGGAGCGCTCCCAGATGCGGACGCAGGCCATGCTTGTGGCAGGTGTGACGCGTCGTCAACGGTCCGGACAGGACGGGTTCGCGCGGGACCACCCGAGCGGCCCACATCCGCCCGGCGCGGCGGGCGGGGGGCGTCTCGGCCGGTTTTCGACCTTGACGGTCGAAGGGCTCGCACAGGTGGTTCCCCATCCGCCGGAGGCCGGGACGCACTAGGCTGGAACGCATGTGACCACCGGTCACTGTGAGTGTCCGCGTTGGAGTGGCGACGATGACCCCGCACGACCCGATCGACGACGCCGCGACGGCTCGGGCTGTCATCGACGAGCAGGGCACCCTGCTGGAGTGGAACGCCGGCGCCCGGCTGCTGCTGGGCTGGCCGGCGGCCGACGTCGTGGGCCGCCCCGCCGCCGAACTGCTGGCCGACGGCTCGATGCCGGTCCCGGACGGGCCGCGCTGGGACGGCACCGTCCCGCTGCGGCACCAGGACGGCCACCGGGTGCGGGTGTGGCTGCTCGCCCACCGCCGCCCGGAGCGGGCGGAGCGCTCCGCGCACTGGCTGGTGGTCACCCCGTTGGAGTCCGGCGGCCCGCGCCCCTCCGAGGATCCGCTGGCCTCGGCCGCCCTCGTCCAGTCCCCGTGCGCCGTCGCGGTCTACGACGAGCGGCTGCGGCTGCGCCGGATCAACCACGCCATGAGCGACATCCTCGGGCTGTCCGAGGACCGCATCCGGGGGCTGCGGGTCTCCGAGATCGGCGGCAAGGCGCAGAGCGAGGAGCTGGAGGAGCACATGGCCGGGGTGCTGGCCACCGGCCGGGCCCGGGACGTGCAGACCTATCTGCACGTCGGCGGGGAGCGCCGCCCGCATGCCTGGCTGGCCCGGATGGCCCCGGTGACCGACCCGGACGGACGGGTGCGGGGCGTGTGCCTGGCCGCCCACGACTTCACCGAGAACTACCTCTCCCGGCAGCGGCTGCAACTGGTCAACGAGGCCAGCGTGCGGATCGGCACCACCCTCGACGTGATCCGGACGGCGCAGGAGCTGGCCGACGTGTGCGTCCCGGCCCTCGCCGACTTCGTCAGCGTCGACCTCCTCGATCCCGACGGGGAGAGTGCGGGTGTGCCGACGCCGGTGACCGTGCCGGTCGCGCTGCGCCGCGCCGCGCACCGGTCGGTGACCCCGGGCAGCCCGGAGGCGGTGGTCGAGACGGGGCGTCTGGCGCTCTATCCGGACGGGTCGCCGCAGGCCGTCTCGCTGACGGCGGGCCGCGCCGTGGTCGCCTCGGTGCCCTCGGGCGACCTCGACGCGTGGCTCGACCGGGACCGGGTGCGCGGCGAGTGGGTCAGGGAGTACGGCATCCACTCCACGATGTCGGTGCCGATCCGGGCCCGGGGTGTGACCCTCGGGGTCGCGGTGCTGACCCGGTTCCGGCGCCCGGACCCCTTCACCTCGGACGACGTGCTGCTGGCCGAGGAGATCACCGCCCGTGCCGCGGTCTGCGTCGACAACGCCCGCCGCTACTCCCGGGAGCGGGAGACGGCGCTCGCCCTCCAGCGCAGCCTCCTGCCGCGCGAGCTGCCCCGCACGGCCGCCGTGGACGCCGCCTCGCGCTATCTGCCGGCCGCCCGGTCCGGGGTGGGCGGCGACTGGTTCGACGTGATCCCGCTGTCCGGGATGCGGGTCGCGCTCTGCGTCGGGGACGTCGTCGGCCACGGCATCCAGGCCTCGGCCACGATGGGCCGGCTGCGCACCGCCGTACGCACCCTCGCCGACATCGACCTGGCCCCGGACGAGCTGCTCACCCACCTCGACGACCTGGTGGTACGGCTCTCCGAGGAGGCCGGCGGGGACGGCAGCCCCGGCGAGGTCGGCGCCACCTGCCTGTACGCGGTGTACGACCCGGTGTCCCGGCGCTGCACGCTGGCCCGCGCCGGGCATCCGCCGCCCGTGCTGGTGCCGCCGGACGGCCCGCCCCGCCATGTGGAACTGCCGGCCGGGCCGCCGCTGGGTCTCGGCGGGCTGCCGTTCGAGTCGGCGGAGCTGGACCTGTCCGAGGGCAGTGTGCTCGCGTTCTTCACCGACGGACTGCTGGAGCACCGCGACCGTGACGTGGACGCCGGCCACTCGCTGCTCCTGGAGGCCCTGGCGGGCCCCTCGGGACCGCTGGAGGAGACCTGCGACCGGGTCCTGCACGCGCTGCTCCCGAGCGGCGGAGTCTTTGACGACGTGGCCCTGCTGCTGGCCCGTACCCGGGGGCTGGCCGCCTCCCAGGTCGCGACCTGGGACATCCCGGCCGATCCGGCGCTGGTCGCACCGATCCGCAAGCAGGTCGTGGAGCAGCTCGCGGCCTGGGACCTGAGCGACACCTCGTTCACGGCGGAGCTGGTGGTGAGCGAACTGGTCACCAACGCGATCCGGTACGGCTCGCAGCCCATCCGGCTGCGGTTGATCCATGACGCGTCCACGCTGATCTGCGAGGTGTCCGACTCCAGCCACACCGCTCCGCATCTGCGCCGGGCGAAGACCTGGGACGAGGGCGGCCGGGGCCTGCTCCTGGTCGCCCAGCTCACCCAGCGCTGGGGCAGCAGGCACACCCCGCAGGGCAAGACCATCTGGGCCGAGCTGGGACTCCTCGACGAACTCTGACTTCCCGATCGTCCTGCCCCGTACGTCCCCACGGACCCCGTCCGGTCCGGCCCGAGGGGTGGTGGACGGGCGGCCGTGCCGCCGGGGCCCTGCGCGTCGGGCCGGGGGTCAGCGGCCTCGGCCGTGGCCGCCGCCCCAGCCGCCGCCGTCGTGGTCGTCGTCGCCCCAGGAGCAGTCGTAGGGGTCGGTGGCGCAGGAGTCCGTGGCGGAGGGGGTCGGCGTCGGGGTCGGTGGGGCCGTCGTCCTCGGGGTCTTCGACGGGGTCGGGGCGGGTTCGGCCTTCGGTGTCGCGGCCCTGGTCCCGGATTCGGTCCAGTTGACCGACGCCATCTGCAGTTCGGGCTCGGAGGTGTCGATGACCCAGCGCTGGGCGCCGTCGTCCTTGCGGGTCTTCAGCACGAGCGCGCCGGAGCCGTCGGTGGCGGCCGGCGTGAGGGCCAGTTCCTGGTTCCAGCGCGGGACCATGGTGCCCCGGAGGGTGAAGTCGTAGCGGACCTTCCTGGTCCCCGTGCAGGCGCCGAGCCGCACCGAGTAGCCGAGCCGGGAGTCCAGGCACAGGTCCGGCTCGGCGGCGCTGCGCAGGCGGCCGTCGGTCTCGTACACCCACTGCTGGCCGGGCTGGGCGGAGCAGTCCGCCAGCGCGGTCTCGGCGCCCTCGACGACCTTGCCGCCGACGACGCCGACGCACAGTCCGGAGGCGAGGTTGTGCAGCCGTCCGGTCAGGGTGCCCTGGGCGGCCTCCTCGGCGCCCGCCCAGGAGGGGCCGGCGGTCGGGGTAGCGCCGACCGCCTGGGTGCCACCGCCCGCCTCGGGGGTCGCGTCGCCCTCCGAGCCCAGCGCGGACCACAGCACCAGCGGCACCAGGACCAGGGCGCTCACCGCGACGACGGCGACGGCGACGTTGCGGCGCCGCAGGGCGCGGCGGGCGGCCTTGCGGCCCATCCGGCTGCACGGGGCCAGCGGGGCGTCCGGGGGTCCGGGGGCCGGACGGTCGGCCGCGAAGTCCTCGCCGGCGACCGGCATCGCCCCGGCCACCGCGGGCGCCGCCTCGGCCGGGGCGCTCTCGTCGTCGGCGCTCAGCGCCCGGGACTCCAGGTACTCCGCCGCTCCCCAGCCGAGCACGGCCTCGGCGAGGGCCCGGCCGAGGCCGTGGTTGAAGCTGTCGAGCTGGGCGGCGGTGTCCGTGCAGTGCGGGCAGCCGTCGAGGTGGGCGCTCAGGTCGGGGTCCACCCCGACTCCGGCGCGGCGGTAGGTGACGTCGAGGAGGCGCAGATAGCGGCGGCACTCCTGGTCGGGGGCGAGTTCGCGGTGGACCTGGAGGCACTCCTCGCGCAACCGGTCGCGGGCCCGCCCGAGTTCGGCGCGGGCGCCCGCTTCGTCCAGGCCCAGCAGGCCGGCCGGTATCTCCAGCGGTTCGGCCTCGACCTCGGTGTGCCACAGCAGGCAGCGGGCCGCCTGCGGGAGCCGCTGGTAGGCGCCGGACAGCAGCCGGCGGTGGGCCGGCGGCAGCAGCCGGGCGGCGACCCGGTCGCCGCCCAGCTCGTCGGACCGGAGCTCGGGGTGGAGCAGTTCGCGCCGCTGGTCGGTGTCCCACTCGGCGGCCACCCGCCGTACGGTGACGAGGAGCTGGGGGCGCCATGCGGAGGTGGGGCCGCTCTGCCGCAGGGTCTGGCCGAAGAGGCGGGTGAAGGCGGCGGTGGTGAGCATGCCGGCGGCGCGGGCGCTGCTGGTGCACAGCCGTGCGTAGGCGAAGCCCGCCGCCCAGTGCCGGTCGAGGAGTTCGCCCACGGGCTGGAGCGCGGGGGAGGCCCCCGTCCAGTTCTTGAGTTCGGCGCTCAGTTGAGCGTCGGTCAATTCGATGGGCCGAGCGCTTCCCGCGGAATTCGGCGAGCCTGCGTCATGCACGGCGGCATTCCTCCGGAGGGCATGCGGCATTAATGGTCCATACCAAGGGGTATGCTCCGGACGCGGCCCTTTCGAAGCGTGCGACGCAAGGGAGCGACACACCTTTGCACAGGTCAGCAGCGGGGAACAAGTACTCCCTCCGTATTGTGCATCGAGTTCGGACCGCGCCCAATTGAACTCGTGTCAATAAAGGTTCGGCCAAGTCCGGCCAAGATCCGGGGTTATCGACGGCGAATGGCGGGACCGGTCAGTGACCGACGATCCCCCGGGCCGTGTAGGGCCTCTCCAGTTCCTCGATCTCCTTGTCGCTGAGGGTGAGTTCGGTGGCCGCGACCGCGTCCTCGATGTGCCCGGGCCGGGAGGCGCCGACGACGGGGGCGGCGACCGTCTCCCGTTGCAGCAGCCAGGCGAGGGCGACCTGGGCGCGTGGGACGCCCCTGTCACCGGCGACGCGGGTGAGCGCCTCGACGATGCTGCGGTCGCTCTCCCGGTACAGGCGGCTGCCGAAGCCGTCGCCCGCGCTGCGTTCGGTGACGGTGTCCCAGTCGCGGGTGAGCCGGCCGCGGGCCAGCGGGCTCCAGGGCAGGACGCCCACGCCCTGGTCCGCACAGAGCGGCAGCATCTCCCGCTCCTCCTCCCGGTAGAGGAGGTTGTAGTGGTTCTGCATGGAGACGAATGTGGTCCAGCCGTGCCGCTCGGCGGTGTACTGCATCTTGGAGAACTGCCAGGCGTACATCGAACTCGCCCCGATGTAGCGGACCTTGCCGGCCTTCACCAGGTCGTGCAGGGCCTCCATCGTCTCCTCGACCGGGGTGTGCGGGTCGAAGCGGTGGATCTGGTAGAGGTCGACGTGGTCGGTGCCGAGGCGGGCGAGGCTGTGGTCGATCTCCGTCATGATCACCTTGCGGGACAGGCCGCCGCCGTTGGGGCCGGGCCGCATCCGGCCGTGCACCTTGGTGGCGAGCACGATCTCGTCGCGCCGGGCGAAGTCGGCGAGGGCCCGTCCGACGATCTCCTCGCTGGTGCCGTCGGAGTAGACGTTGGCGGTGTCGAAGAAGTTGATGCCCGCTTCGAGCGCCTGCCGGATCAGCGGGCGGGACGCCTCCTCGTCGAGCGTCCACTCGTGCACGCCCCGGTCGGGCAGTCCGTAGGTCATGCAGCCCAGACTGATCGGTGAGACGTCCAGGCCCGTCGAACCGAGCTTCACGTACTGCATCGTCACTGCTCCTGTCTCGGGGGGCGGTACCAGCAGGAGCGTACGGCCCGACGGCCTCGGTTCAGGCCGGTTCCCCCGCCGACTCCGCCACCCTGCCGAGGAGTTCGTCTCGGTCGATGCCCTCGGCGCGGGTGGACGGCACGGTGCAGGCGTGGGCGCCGGCGACGGATCCGTACAGGGCGCAGCGGGCCGGGTCCTCGCCGTTGAGCCAGCCGAGCAGGAAGGCGGAGGCGAAGGCGTCGCCGGCGCCGTTGGAGTCGACGACGGGGGCGGGCGGGGTGACCGCGGGGACGTGGGTGAGGGTGCCGTCGTCGGTGAGCAGGAAGGCGCCGTCGGCCCCGGCGGTGGCGACGACGGCGCGGGCCCGGCCGCGCGCGGCGATGTCGCGCATGGTGCGCTCGTGGTCGGTGAGGGCGGTGGTCGACAGGAAGACCAGGTCGGCGGCGAGCGCGAAGGGCTCGTGGTAGGCGTTGACGCCGTCCCAGTTGTGCAGGTCGGTGGAGAGGGTGAGGCCGGCCTCCCGGAGCACGGGCAGCGCCTGGGCGCAGGGGTGGGTGATGACCACGTGCGCGTGCCGGGCGGCGGCGGCCAGGGGACGCAGGGTCTCCTCCGGGAAGCGGTCCTCCGCCCGGGAGCGCGTGTCGTCGTAGAGGGAGAGCCGGCGGCCGTCGGGGCCGACCAGGTTGACGGCGCGCTTGGTGCCCGCGGGCTGCGGCACGGCGGTCAGCGGGATGCCGTGGTCGCGGTGGAGGGCGCGGACCAGGTCGCCTTCGGGGTCGTCGCCGAGCATGTCGAGGTGGTGGGTGCGCAGCCCCAGGGCGGTGAGGCCGAGCGCCACGAAGTCCCCGCTCTGTCCCGCGCGGGCCGTGATGCCGGGCCGGATCATGTAGCTGTCGGCGTACGGCAGGGGCAGTTCGGGGACGTGGACGATCGTGTCCACGCCCGCGCCGCCCAGGACGAGGACGTCGGTCTCGGTGCTCATGCGGGGTCGTTCCTCTCGGCTCGGAACCGTGAGTCAAACAGCCCGGGGACGAGCAGTGCAAGAACTTGCCGCAGTTTGCCGCAAGTACCGTCATCGACGGGTGGCCGAATCCTCGGACTCCGCGACCGCGGAAGGTTCGCCGTGCCGCGGCCCGGTGCCCAACTCCGCGCGCATGGCGTGCAGTCGACGGTTCTGCAGGCGGCTCTGGTAGACCATCCACCCGATGAACACCACGCTCAGCACGGCCATCCCGATGGTCTGCCGCGGTCCCGCGGTGAGGCCCGTCAGTACGGTGACCGTGGTGAAGAGCACCGCGAGAAAGGCCAGTGCCGCGCGGCGGTGCCGGGTCCGGTGCAGGCGCTGCTCGACCAGGCCGCGCATGGCGGTCCGCTCCCCCGCCTCCGAGGGTGCCTCGCCGGTGCGCAGCCTCCGGTCCAGCGACAGGACGTCGTCCGTCCCGCCGCCCGCGGCCCGCTTCTCCCGGCGGCGCACGGCCAGTACGACGCAGAACCCGCCGACCGACACCACCGCGGTGCGCAGCACCACCGACAGGAACGAGGGCCCCGGATACAGCAGCGTGATCAGCACGCCGGCGGCCAGGACGGACAGGGCGAACTGCGCCCACGGATGCCGCGCGAGGAAGGTGTCGATGCGTCGCATGCCCCGCCCCCTCATGCCCGGTTCCCGCGCCGGTGGCCGGCGTACACCGCGGCGCCGGCGATCGCCAGCAGGACCCAGGCGACCGCGCTGTACGCCCAGGCCGTGGTCCCACGCGCGGTTCCGACGGAGCTGACCGCGGCCCACAGGGCCAGGACGACGCACAGAGCGGTCCACGCGATGTCGGCGAACCTGCCACGCAGTTGCTCACGCTGACGGGTGCCGGGCGGCAGCGCACCCGGTTCGGACCCTGACTTCCCTTGCGACCGCACGGGCCTTCACTCCTCTCGACCGACCGGATCTCCCGACTACCCGCCCGATCGGGGCACACTCCCGCAAAGAGCGCCCCACATGCGGAAGTTGAGGGTCCGCGAGGGCGCCGACCCGGGCCCGCTACGGGGCTGCCAGCAGGTCCAGGGCCCGGTGCCAGCCGAACTTTGGCCGGGTGCCGTCCGGGCGCGGTTCCCCGGTGTACGGCTCGCCGACGCGGACGCCCATCTCCCGCAGGCGCGCCAGGCTCTGCCGGTACGCGGGGTGGACGGCGAGCGCGTCGGCCACGCAGGGCAGGGCGGCGACCGGGACGCCGAGGCCGGACGCCTCGCACAGGGTGGCCACGGCCAGGGTGTCGGCCAGGCCCGCCGCCCACTTGTTGAGGGTGTTGAACGTGACGGGCGCGACCACCACCGCGTCCGGCGGCGGGAAGGGCCGCGGATCGGCGGGGGTGCGCCAGGCGGAGCGGACCGGGCGGCCGGTGAGCGCCTCGACGGCCTCCGTGTCGAAGAAGCCGTTCATCGCGGCCGGGGTCGCGATCACGCCGACCTCCCAGTCCCGCTCCCGCGCGGCGGCGACGAGTTCACCGACGCCGGCGGCTGTGCCCGCGGCGCAGACGACGACGTAGAGGAAGGGCTTTCCGGCCTGTTCGATCATCCGGGAACCCTACTGAACGGGCGGCGCCGCCCGGCTGCCGCTCGGCGTGCCTTTCGGCCGGGGCGGGCGCGGGTCGGATGAAACGCGCACGCATCTGTGTTGAATGGGGGGAGATCAGTCGAAGGCACACGACGACGGGATTGACGACATGCCTCTTGACGGCGAGTACGAGCCCAGCCCGGAGCAGTGGGTGCGCGACCAGGTGGAGCTGTACGAGAGCTCCGGCGGTACCCGGGGCACGACCCTGCGGGAGACCGGGCTGCCGGTGATCGTGCTGACCACGCTGGGCGCCCGCAGCGGGAAGATCCGCAAGACCCCGCTGATGCGCGTCGAGCACAAGGGGAGCTACGCCGCCGTCGCCTCGGTGGGCGGCGCGCCCCGGCATCCGGTCTGGTACCACAACCTCAAGGCCGATCCGCGGGCCGAACTCCAGGACGGCACGGAGAAGTGGGACATGACCGCGCGCGAGATCACCGGGTCGGAGAAGGACGCCTGGTGGGAGCGGGCAGTGGCCGCGTTCCCGCAGTACGCCGAGTACCAGCGCAAGACCGACCGGGAGATCCCGGTCTTCGTGCTGGAGCCGGTCGACGGCAGCTGACCCGGCCCGGGGAAAGATCTTGCCCGGGTGACGCATGAAGCTCCGCCCGCCGGGGCACCCGAGGATCGGGCCCCGCCGCGTTCCCCCGTCGCGGCGGGGCCTCCCCCTCGCGTGCGGCGCGGCGTGGACGAGGCCCCGGCCGGTGCCCGGTCCGTATGGCGGATCCGGCGGCGCCGCGAGAGGCTGGGCCGTCGGGACTCCGGCACGGGCCCGCCCCGACCACACAGGAGGCAGACGTGGGCAAGAAGCCACAGAAGCTGAAGCTCCCCCTCGCCTACAAGCCGATGGGTTTCGCGATGGGCTGGGTGGGCGGCGCGCTCGCCGGCCTCGCGTTCCAGGCGACGTGGAAGGCGATCCGGCACGAGGACGACGCCCCCGACCCGCTGGACCGGGACCGCGGCTGGGGCGAGGTGCTACTGGCGGCGGCGCTCCAGGGCGCCATCTTCGCGGTGGTCCGCAGCGCCGTGAACCGCACGGGCGCGAAGGCCGTCGAGCGGTCCACGGGCGTGTGGCCGGCCGGGGAGAAGAAGCCCGCCAAGAAGACGGTGGACGCGTAGTGGTCCTGGTGTCCTGCTGACGGATCTCCGTGGCGGAAGGAGCGGCGGGCGGGCGCGTGTGCCGGGCGTCGCGACGCCGCGGAGATCCGTCAGCAGGGCTAACCCAGCTTCGGGGCCGTCGACGGCGCGCAGCGCAGGGTGAAGGAGTGGCCCGAGGGGTCGGAGTAGCCGCGTTCCTCGAAGGGGCTCGCGGCGTCCTTGGTCTCCAGCGGGCGGCCGCCGAGGCCCACGACCCGGCGCTCGGCGTCGTCCAGGTCCTCCACCACGAACTCCAGATGGACCTGGAGGGAGTTCTCCGGCCGGGGCCAGCTCGGCGGGGTCGCGTTCGCGTCGCGGCGGAAGGCCAGCCGGGTGCCGTCGGCGCCCCTGATCTCCACCCGGTTGGCGCCGACGCCGGTCTGCTCGCCCTCCAGCAGTTCCGTGTAGAACACCGCGAGCTTCTCGGGTTCGGCGCAGTCCAGGACCAGGACGCCCGCCTTCACCAGTGCCATGTCTCCTCCGTACGGTCGCGTGCGCGGAGCCGGACCGCCCCGCCGCCCTGACCGTCGGATATCCCGGTGTGCCGGAATCAGTCCGCGACCAGCCACACTCCGTCGCGCAGCAGGGTCCGCCCGTCGAGTTCGTTGGCCTCCCGCCATGCCTGGATCCGCCGGGGCCGCACCCGGAAGTACAGGTAGCGTCCGCCGAGTTCGCGGGGGTCGAAGCCGGTGCGCCCGGCGAACCGGTCGCCCTCTCCTTCGCGCAGTCGGTCGACGGTGAGTGTCTCGACAGTGCCCTCGATCATCACCACGTCGCGGGTGGGCCCGAGGCCGAGCCGTACCGAGCCGGTGGCCTTCAGGTTGCGGCCGGTGGGGCTGGTGGCGGGGGTCGACAGCAGCAGCGTCTCGCCGTCCCAGAGGAACGACAGCGGCACCAGGTGCGGTGCCGCCCCGTCGGGGCCCGCGGTGGCGACCCAGAGGTCCTCGTCGTGCTCCAGCCGGTGCAGGGTGTCGAGCTTGCGCTGCTTCGGGGATCGGGCGGGCGGCGGGGTCATCCGGTACAACCTCCTGGCGGGAACGCGCGAACACGGTGGCGCCGGAACGGGGTTGCGTGGCGGGGCGACGCTTGAACCGACCGGCGGGCGCCAGTGTGGCAGTACTCGATCAAGCCTGTCCGAGGATTTCCGCCAGCCGCGCCTCCGCGGCGGCCAGCAGCAGGTCCAGGGCGGCCGGATAGGAGCTGTGCGGCATGTCGGCGACGAGATGGCGGGCGGTCGCCGCGATGTTCGGGTGGGTGTCCGCGGGCAGCCGGGCGTAGGTCGCCTGCCACACGGCGCGCTCGGCGTCCTGCGCGGCGCGCGGCAGGGCGGTGCTCGCCGAGTCCAGGGCGCCGAAGGCGAGGCACTGGTCGACGAAGGCGTGGTAGACGCGGACCGCCTCGGCGTCGGGGAAGCCGGCTCCGCGCAGCACGCCGAGGATGGCCTCCACGGCCCGGATCTCGTGCGTCCGGCCGGTCACCCGGTAGGCGCTGAGCACGGCGGCGCGGGGCTGGGCGAGCGCCCCGGCGTGCATCCGCAGGCCGAGGTCGCGCAGGTCGGCGCGCCAGTCGCCGGTGGGCCGCCAGGTGCGCAGGGTGCGGCCGATCAGTTCGTCGGCGACGGCCAGCATCAGATCGTCGGTGTGCCGGAAGTAGCGGTACAGGGAGCTGGGGTCGGCGCCGAGGGCACGGCCCAGTCGGCGCACGGACAGGGCCTCGGCGCCGTGTTCCTCGATCAGCCGCAGCGCGGTCGCCACGATCAGCTCCTCGGACAGGACGACGCCCTGCTTGGTGGGGCGCCTGCGGCGCCGGTCGGCGGCGGGGACGACTCGGTCGCTCATGGTTCCTCCCTGGGCGCGGTGCGGCCGGGGCGCCTCGCCGGGGGCGAGGGGCTGTTGCGCCGCACCTTATGACAACACCGTTGACCTGTGAAGCGCCCGACCAGTTTCATGTGCGCTCACCGGGGCCGACCAGGCCCCCTGGTGCGAGCGGAGCCCGCCATGACCGTCACTCCCCCAGCCGTGGACCCACCCGCGCTGCGCAAGTCGCTCGGTGTCCTCGACGGCGTCGCCATCGCCGCCTCCAGTACGGCGGCCACCACCAGCATCGGTATCGGCCTCGGGGTCACCGCCGGGGTGGTGGGCCTGCATCTGCCGGCCATCATGCTGCTGGCGTTCCTGCCGGTGCTGGGCATCGCGGGCGCCTTCGCCCGCCTCAACCGGGTCGAGCCCAACGCGGGCAACGGCTACGTCTGGGTGGGCCGTTCGCTCACCCCCTGGCTGGGCTTCATGGTCGGCTGGGTGAGCATCGTGGCGACGGTGGCGTTCCTCGCCTACACCACGGCGATCACCGGTTCCGCGCTGATCCAGCTGGCCGGGGACGCGGGCCTGCACCGGCTCGGCGGACTGGACCTGGACCCGGGTTCGACCGCGCAGACCACCGCGGTGGGCGTGGTGGTGCTGGCCGCGGTCACCCTGACGGCGGTCACCGGCATCCGCAAGGCGGCCCGCCTCCAGGGCTGGCTGCTGGTCTTCGAGTACGCGGTGCTGCTCGGCTTCTGCGGATACGGCATCGTCACCGGCCCGCACGCCTTCAGCGCGAGCTGGTTCGACCCCTTCGACATCCCGTCCCCGACGGCGCTCGCGCAGGGCCTGCTGCTGTCGGTGTTCTGCTACTGGGGCTTCGAGGCCGCGTTCAGCGTCAACGAGGAGGTCCGCGACCCGCGGGACGCCTCCCGGGCCGGCTTCATCACCCTGTGCACCATGCTGGGGATGTTCCTGCTGGGCTCGGTCGCGTTCCAACGCGTGCTGTCCGAGGAGGAGTTGGCCGGGCACGGCGCCGAGGGGCTGGCGTACTTCGGTGAGCGGCTGGCCTCGCAGCCGCTGGCGGTGCTGCCCCTGGTGGCGCTGATGTTCTCGGCGGTCGCCTCGCTCCAGGCGGGGGTGATCCCGGCGGCCCGCGGGATGTTCGCGATGAGCCGGGACCGTACCCTCGGGCCGGTGTGGTCCAGGGTCAGCCCGCGGTTCGGGACGCCGGCCGCCGGGACCCTGCTGATCGGCGCGCTCGCGGCGGCGGTCGCCGCGCTCTCCCTGGTGATCCCCCGGCTCGCCGACCTGATCATGGCGACGGTCACCGCGGTCGGCATCATCGTCGCCCTGTCCTACGCGCTGACGGCGCTCGCCGCCGCCGTCCGCTTCCGGTCCCTGCTGCGCGAGGACTGGCGGCAGGGCGTGCGGGCGGTGGTGCTGCCCACGCTGAGCGCGCTGTCGCTGCTCGGCCTCGGCGGCTATCTCGGCTGGTCCTTCTACACCTCCGCCGACCACTTCGAGGTCAGCGCCGACAACGGCTGGTTCCTGCTGGCCACTCCCCTGACGATGATCGCGTCCGGCTTCCTGGCCGCCGCCTGGGCCCGCTGGGTGCGCAGGTCGCCGTACTTCCGCACCGGCCGGGGCACCGACGCCGAGGCCCCGCAGCTGATCCCGACAACCCCTGCCTAGGAGACGGAAACCATGCACGCAGACCTGCTCTTCACCGGCGGCCCCGTCCTCACCCCCGAGGGCCGCACCGCCACCGCCGTGGCCGTCACCGGCGACCGGATCACCGCCGTGGGCCACGGCGAGGTCGGGGACCTGGCCGGGCCGCGCACCGAGGTGGTCGATCTCGCCGGGCGGCTGCTGCTGCCCGGGTTCCAGGACGCCCACGTCCATCCGGTGCCGGCCGGACTGGAGATGACGCAGTGCGATCTGACCGGGGCGCGCACGGCGGCCGAGTCCGTCGCCGCGGTCCGCGCCTACGCCGAGGCGCACCCCGAACGGGAGTGGATCACCGGCGGCGGCTGGTCCATGGAGGCGTTCGAGGGCGGTACCCCGACGAAGGAGCTGCTGGACGCGGCCGTCCCCGACCGGCCGGTGTACCTGCCCAACCGCGACCATCACGGCGCGTGGGTCAACAGCCGGGCCCTGGAGCTCGCCGGGATCACCCGCGACACCCCCGACCCGGCCGACGGTCGGATCGAGCGCGACGCCAACGGGGAACCGAGCGGCACCCTCCAGGAGGGCGCGATGCGGTTCGTCGGGCGGCTGACGCCCCGGGCCGCGCCCGAGGACCGGCTCGCGGCGCTGCTGCACGCCCAGCGCCATCTGCACTCGCTCGGCATCACCGCCTGGCAGGACGCGCTGGTCGGCGACTTCCTCGGGATGGACGACCCGGCCGAGGCGTACCTCGCCGCCGCCCGCGCCGGTTCGCTGACCGCGCGGGTGGTCGGGGCGCTGTGGTGGGACCGGGGGCGGGGGGCCGAGCAGATTCCCGAACTCGTCCAGCGGCGCGCGGCGTTGAGCCACGGGCGGTTCGGGGCGGGCACGGTGAAGCTGATGCTGGACGGGGTCGCCGAGAACGGGACGGCGGCGCTGCTGGATCCGTACCTGGACGGCTGCGGCTGTGCCACCGCCAACCGGGGCGCCAGCTTCGTCGACCCCGCCCAACTACCCAAGTATGTAACCGAGTTGGACGCGCTCGGTTTCCAGTGCCACTTCCACGCCCTGGGCGACCGGGCGGTGCGTGACGCGCTGGACGCCATCGAGGCGGCGCGGGCGGCGAACGGGCCGAGCGACACCCGGCCGCACCTGGCGCACCTCCAGGTCGTCCACCCCGACGACGTAGCCCGGTTCGCCCGACTCGGCGCCACCGCGAACATCCAGCCGCTGTGGGCGGCGCACGAACCGCAGATGGACGAGCTGACCATCCCCTTCCTCGGCGCCGAACGGGCCGGATGGCAGTACCCGTTCGGTGCCCTGCTGCGCTCCGGCGCCCGGCTCGCGGCCGGCAGCGACTGGCCCGTGAGCAGCCCCGACCCGCTGGAGGGCATCCATGTGGCGGTGAACCGGGTGACCCCCGGGAGTACGGGAGCGGTGTTCCTGCCGGACGAACGCATCGCGCTGGAGGCGGCGTTGACGGCGTACACGGCCGGATCGGCGTACGTGAACCACCTGGACGACACCGGCCGGATCGCCGAGGGGGCGCTGGCCGACCTGGTGGTGCTGGACCGGGATCCGTTCGCCGGGCCCGCCGAGGAGATCGCAGCGACCCGGGTGGCGCAGACCTTCGTGGGGGGCGAGCGAGTGTACGCAGCCCAAGTGGCTTGAGCAGTAACACAGATCACGGCCGGGTCACGGTGTAGATCATTTACGCTCTGGGCAGCATCGTTCCGCTTCTCGATTCAACTTGCTTATCGGGAAAGCGCGTTCGACCGGGCGGGCGGCCGGACGGCCGCCCGCCCGCAGGGCCGGGGGGACTCTGCTCCACTCCTTCCGAAAGGAAACGCATGCCTCAGGACGTCCGGCTCGACCTCCCCTCCGGTGGTCAGCAGACAGCCGTCGACAGCTCGGTCCCCACGCAGCCGGACGCCCGGCTGCGGTCGGCGCGGGAGGGTGTCGCCCTGGCCCGCTTCCTGGAGAGCCACCTCGGAGCACGGACCGAGGAGTTCCGTGCGGGCGAGGAAGCCGCCCGGCGGCGGCTGGACGCCCTCGGCTCCGGGGCCGCCGGCACCACGCTGCACATGGAGGGCGCCCTGCGGACCGCGTCGCGCGCCTTTCTCGAACCCGACGACGAGGGCCGGGCCCGGCTGAAACGTCTCGACGCCGCGCTCAGCGTGATCGAGGCGGCCTTCCCCCAGGTCCGCACCGACATCGAGCTGTGCCGGCTGACCTGCGCGATGCTGGAGGGGGCCTGGCGGACCCGGGCCCTGACACCGCCCGAGGACGCGGAGCCCGCGGCCGACTGCGCCTGCACCCTGTGCCGGGCGCTGCCCGAGCCCCCCGCGCGCACCCTGGCCGACTACGGCTGGCGGCAGAGCGCCGGCCAGCCGCTCACCGTGAAGACCTGGCCGTACCACCGGGAGCTCGACAGCGTCCTGACCGGCGGCTGGTCCCTCGCCCGGCAGATCAACGACCACGAACTCGATCTCGGCCTGCGGTACCTCTTCGAGGACGACATCCTGCTGTTCCACGAGTACAAGCGCGTCATCGACACGATAGACACCGGGCAGCTCACCCGGCTGATAGAGGACCGCCTGGCCGAGAACTTCAGCACCAACAGCGCGCGGGCCCTGGTCTGCGGGCTCTACGCGGCCCACAAACGGTCCGTGGACGAGTACTGGCTCCAGCAGCACGCCGCGGGCGAGGTGGTACTCCCGCAGACCAACCCGCTCGGCCGGAGCACCTACTCGGCGCTCCAGATGATGGACTGCCTCTTCTGGCACGTCTCGCCCGACACCGAGCTGTGGCAGGAGGAGCACCTCACCTCCCTGCTGCTGTGCCGCGTCGTCGACGACATGTCCGACGTCCGGGCCGACGCCCTCACCGGCGAGATCAGCAACTTCTGGCTCTCCGCCATGCCGGCCCACACCAAGGCGCTCCACGCCGCCTCGGCCGTCTCGCTCATCAAGTTCGGCTGCCTGCCCGAGGCGCACACCGCGATGTGGAACAGCTGGCTGATGACCAGCACCGTCGTATGGATGGGGCTCACCGGGCGCCACGCCCTGTGGTTCGACGGCATCACCCAGGGCCTCCCGCCGGCCGAGGAGTGCGCGCTGTGCGACCTCCAGCCGGGCGCCCACACCGGCATCCTCACCCACGGCGCCACCCTGACCTTCGCCGAGCGGCCCACCGCGGCGTCGCTGAGCCCCCGCACCGCCGAGCTGTCCGCCCGCTGCCGGGCCGAACACCCTGGCACCTGGGCCCTGTTCGACAGTGAGCTGCACGCGTTCGAGGCGCTGCACGGACCCTGGTACGGCGACACCGACAGCATGTGGGAGATCCTGCGCCGTACCTACGTCGCCGCCGTGGAGGCGTCCGCCGCCGGGGCGTCCACGGACCGCGCCCGGGAGATCCAGCAGGACTCCGGCGCCGTCGGCGCCGAGCAGTTCCACACGCTGCACGACCCGCGGACCGGGCGGGAGAACACCGCGCTGCTCGCCTACCTGTTCGGCTGCGCCCACCCGCACTTCCTCTGGAACGCCACGGGGTACCGGCCCAGCGAGCTGGAGGGCGACTGGCTGGACGGCTGACGCACCGCTGCCCGGCCGGGTGGTCCGGCCGGGCAGCGGCGTGCGTACGGGTCCTGGGTTCTAGACCGTGAACTCGACCGGGAGGCTGTCCAGCAGGGACATCCAGGTGGAGGCGGTCGCGCCGAGTTCCTCCGGCGGCACGGCCAGGCGCAGGCCCGGCAGACGGTGCAGCAACACGTCGACCGCGACCTCGATGATGGACATGCCGATGCTCTGCCCGGGGCACTCGTGCGGTCCCGAACCGAACGCCAGGTGGGCCTGGTTGCCCTGCACGGAGGCGCTCGGGTCCGGCCGCACCTCGGGGTCGTGGTTGCCCGGGGCGAGACCGAGCACGAGCAGGTCGCCCTCCTCGATGGAGTGCCCGCCCAGTTCGACGTCGCCGGCCGCGAAACGCCCCGGCAGGACGGCCAGCGGCGGATGGTTCCACATGGCCTCCTCCATCACCGCCGTGATGGTCAGCTGGCCGCTGATCAGGCCGGAGAGCCGGGCCGAGTCGGTCAGGACCAGCTCCAGCACCCGGGCCAGGAGGCTGGTCGTGACGTGCGCGGCGATCAGCACCGCGCGCAGGTGCGCCACGACCTCGTCGTGGTCGAGGCCCGCGTGGTGCTCCAGCAGACCGGTGGCGAGGTCGGAGGCGGGCTCGGTCCGCCTGCGCTCGGCGAGTTCGCCGAAGATCTCCCGGATCACTCCGTCGTGCGTGACGGCGTCCTCGCCGCCCTTCATCACCTGGGCGCAGGACGCGACCAGGCGGCGCCCCTCGGCCTCGGCGAGCCCCAGGATGCGGGCGGTGACGAGCATCGGCAGCAGTTCGGCGTAGTCCGCGACCAGATCGGCGCGGCCGGCATCGGCGAACGCATCGATCTGCTTGTTGGCGAAGTGCGTGGCGTGGCGCCGGATGCCGCGGTCGGCGGCGGCCTGGAGGCTGTCACTGACCGCGCCGCGCAGCCTGCGGTGGGCCTCGCCGTCCTGGGACACGCAGTCGGGGCGCCAGGCGAGCATCGGCACCAGCGGGGAGGTCTCCGCGACCCGGCCCTCCCGCCAGTCCCGCCAGATCCGTCCGTCCCGGGCGAACTGTCGGGGGTTGTCGAGCACACGCCGGCTGTCCCGGTAGCCCAGCACCAGCCAGGCGGCGATGTCGCCCTCCAGCAGCACCGGCGCGACCGAGCCGTGCTCCTTGCGCAGCCGCTCGTAGATGCCGTGCGGGTCGGTCGCCGCCTCGGGGCCGTACAGCCGGACCGGTTCCGTGGAGCGGTGCGCGACCGGGCAGCCGCGCGGGGTGTCGGGGCCGGCCGGGCTCTCGGGGTTCTGGTCGTTCATCGCGGCTCCAGGGCTGCGGTGGAGCGTTCCTTGAGATGGCGCATCAGGGTGATCAGCACATCCCGGCTGGAGGACCGGTCCCGGGCGTCGCAGACCACGATCGGGGTGTGCTCCGGGACGTCGAGGGCGTCCCGTATCTCCTCGATGGGGTGGTCGGTGGAGTCCGGGAAGACGTTGAGGGCGATGACGAAGGGCACGTCCTGCCGCTCCATCTCCTCGATCGCCCGGAAGCTGGAGGCGAGCCGGCGGGTGTCCACCAGCACGACCGCGCCGAGCGCCCCCTTGAACAGGCCGTTCCACAGGAACCAGAAGCGTTCCTGGCCCGGGGTGCCGAACAGGTACAGCATCAGGGTGTCGTTGAGGCTGATCTTGCCGAAGTCGAGGCTGACGGTGGTCTCCGTCTTGTCGGCCACCCCGATCAGGTGGTCGACGTCGGCGCTCGCCTGGGTGAGGGTCTCCTCCGTGGTGAGCGGCTTGATGTCGCTCACGGAACGCACCATGGTGGTCTTCCCGGTGCCGAACCCGCCGGCGATCATCACCTTCACCGAGCGGGTGCCGCCCGACCCCGCCGGCTCCCCGGGGTGGTCAAAGCCTTTCAAGTCCACTGAGTACCTCCTCAAGCAGCGCGAGGTCGGGCCCGCGACCGGCGCCGTGCACCGGGATGGGGTCACGGGCTTCCACGCGGCCTGCCTCGAGCAGGTCCGCCAGCAGCACCGCGAGAATGTTGAACGGTAATCCGAGGTGGGCGCCGAGTTCGGCCACCGACAGCGGATCGCGGCAGCGCCGGAGGATCTCCTCGTGCTCGTGCTGCAGGCCCGGTCCGGGGGCCGCGCGGGAGACGATGAGCGTCGCCACGTCAAGGCTCGACGACGAACCGCCCGGTCCGCTGCGCCCCTTGGTGAGGACGTAGTAGCGCTCGAGACCTTGGGGGTCCCCCCAGCTCGAGCGGTGCCGAGAGCTCGGGGGAGGGTCCGTGGGCCGGCGGGGGGCACTCATCCAGAGTGCTCCTCCAGGCGCGGGGTGGTGCCGAGCAGTTCGCCCATCCTCCGCGCCAGATCCCTCATCTGATGTCCGAGCAGCCCCTGGTCGAGTCCCTCCCGGGCGAGGACGCCCAGGTAGGTCTCGACACCGGCCCGTACGACGAACAGGTGGCCGCCGTCGACCTCGATCATCGCCAGCCGCAACTGCCCCGCGTACTTGGGGAACTGCTCGGCGACCGGCTGGGCCAGCGCCTGGAGCCCGGCGACCACGGCGGCGAACCGGTCCACGTCGTCGGGGTCTTCGGCGCCGTAGGAGGTGATGGCCTTGCCGTCGCTGGAGGCCACCAGGGCGAAACGGATCTCCGGGATGGACTCCACGAGATCGCGGAGCGCCCAGCTCACGTCGGTTCCCTGCTGCGTCATGCGGACTTGTCGCTCTCTTCAGTCTGGTGCTCGGTGGACTCGCGCCCCGCGGTCGCCTCGGGGCCCTCGGCGGTCCCGCTCGTGGCGGGCTCCCGGCCCGCCGTGGCGAAGGCGGCGAGACCGGCGAAGGACGCGTCCGGCGGAACCGCCGCGACCGCGGTGCCCTCGCCGCGCTCCGCCCGCTCGGCGCGCTCGGCCGGCTCGGGGCGGGCCGGCTCGCCGCGCCTGCTGCGCCGCCGGGGCAGGCCCCCGGGCGTGGTCTCCACGTCCGGGCGCGCCTCCGTACCGGCCGGGGTGACGGCGGTGCGGGTCGGCAGTTCCGTCGCGGCCGCGGGGGCGGCCGACGGGGCCGCCGGGGGGGTGACCGGGGCGGCCGCGGGCAGCGGGCTGAAGTACTTGTGCGGGACCACGACGACCACCGAGGTGCCCAGCCACGGCGAGTCCGCGTAGGTGACGCGGATGCCGTAGCGGCGGGCCAGAGCGCCGACGACGCGCAGGCCGATGCTGGCGTCCTCGGAGACGCCGCCCAGACCGGCGCCGGGCGCGGTGCCCAGGAGCGCGTGCTCGGCCTCGCGCTTCTTCTCCTCGCTCAGGCCCTTGCCGGAGTCCTGGATCTCGATGCCGACACCGTTCGGCACCTCCTTGCCGGAGACGACCACCGGCTCGGTGGGCGGCGAGTAGCGCGCCGCGTTGTCCAGCAGGTGCGCGAAGATCAGCGTGAGGTGGTCCACCAGGCCGCCGTCGACGCCGAGTTCGGGCAGATGCCGTACCTCGACCCGGTGGAAGTCCTTGATCCGGCCGATGCCACCGCGGACCACGCTGAGCAGTCGCTGGGGCTCCTGCCACTGCCGTCCGGGCCGGTCCGAACCGCCGAGCACGCCGACGCTGGCGGCGAGACAGTCGGCCGGGCCGATGGCCTGGTCGAGCTCCATCAGACCGCGCGCCACGGACGGCAGCCGCCCGTGCTCGCCCTGCATCTCGTGCAGCCGGCCGCGCAGCTTGCTGGTCAGGACGTGGATGCGGTTGCCGATGCTGATCACGGCCTGCTCGGCGGAGGTCGAGCGGTTGAACTCCGCCTCGACGCCCATCAGGGAGGTCCTGAGCACCTTGCGCAGCTCGGCCTGGAGCTCCGGACCGACCGCAGCGTCCCGGCGGGTGGCCGGCAGCAGGTCGTCGACCGCGTCACCGGCGCGCAACCGCTCCAGCGCCTGGGGCAGTTGCTCCCCGGCGAGCAGGGCGACCGCGTCGTGCTGATGGGCCAACTGCTCCCTGAAAACCTCGGCCTGGTCGGCCAGCTGGGCCTCGTAGGACTGGGCCTGCGCGGCCAGGCGTTCCTCGAACGCCCTTGCCTGCTCGGCCAGTTGGGCCTCGTAGGCGCCGGCCTGCTCGGCGAGGTGGCCCTCGGCGGAGGCGCGTTCGCCCTCCTGGGCGACCCGCTCGGCGGCGAACTTCCGCTCCAGAGAGGCCACGTGCTGCTGCCACTGCTGGGAGTGCTCGGCCTGCTGGGCGCGGAAGCCGATCTCGGCCCGGCCGAGGCGGGTCCGGGTGCGGACCAGCAGCCGCACGCACAGGGTGCCCGCCGCGGTGGCGGCCGCTCCGGCCGCTGCCACGGCTATGCGCTCGGAGCTCATGAATGTCGCGGCTACCGTCCCGCCGCCTAAAGCGAGCGGCATGAGCCACCAGCTGTACCAGGCGACAGGGGCCCGCGCCGCCGGCGGCGGAGTGGCGAGTTCCATCTGCATCCTTCGAACCAACACCATCGAAAACAGGGGGGTGTGCAAGGGCGCACTCACGAGTACGCACCGCGCGAGACCGGTCACGAAGAGGTCAACTCGCGGTGCCGTACGGGAGCTTATCGGGTTCGCAGGCAAAAGGATCAACCACACCCGGTCAAGGGAGGTGCGGCTTCCGTCACTCTCCGCCACGAATCGGCCAAATCGAACTGGACAGATGTCCAGGTATGCTGGACACCCGTCCAGGAAAGGGAGAGGGAAGATTCATGGAGACCTCGGCGAACGTGCTGGTGGGCCTGGTGGCCGCGCTGCACCTCTACATCCTGGTGCTGGAGATGTTCCTGTGGCAGAAGAAGCCAGGCCGGTCCCTGCACGGATTCGATCCCGAGACGGCCCGCGCGACCGCCCCGATGGCCGCCAACCAGGGCCTGTACAACGGGTTCCTGGCGGCCGGGCTGATCTGGGGCCTGATCGCCGCCGACCCCACCGGCCACCGCGTCCAGGTCTTCTTCCTGGTCTGCGTGGTCGTCGCGGGCGTGTTCGGCGCGGCCACCGCCAACCCCCGCATCCTGGTGGCGCAGGCCCTGCCGGGTGCGCTGGCGCTGGCCGCGGTCCTGGCCGCCGGGTGAGCGGCCCCGCGCCCGAGGACCCGCGGGCGGCGCGCACCCGGGAGCGGCTACGCCTGGCCCTGTTCGAGGAGTGCGCCGAGCGGCCCCTGTCCAGGGTCACGGTCGCCGCGGTGGTGCGCCGGGCCGGGGTCGGCCGGGCCACGTTCTACCTGCACTACGACGCGCTGGAGGCACTGGCCGTCGACGCCTGCGCCGATGTGGTGCGCGAGGCGGTGGAGGCGCTGCACGCCTGGCGGGGCCGCCCCGACCCGGTGCACGCGCCCGCCGCGCTGGTGGAGTTCTTCGCCTCGCTCACCCCGCACACGGCGCTCTACCGGGAGCTGCTCACCCCCGGCGGGGGCGGCCCGCTCGGCCGCGTCCTGCACCGGGACCTCCGGGCGTACAGCCTGCGCGAGCGGGAACTGGCCGGCGCGGCGGACGCCCCCCTCGTCGCGTCCGCCGTGGCCGCCACCTTCGCCGGGGTGCTGGCCGACTGGCTGCACGGGATGATCGACACCGGCTCCACGGAAGTGGCCCACCAGGTCTGGCAGTTGCTGGTCGCGCTGCACGCGAGCAGGTGAGCGGGCGGCAGAGGGACCCCAACGCGCCTGTGGCCGCCCGGAAATCAGGCGCAGCCGAAGCCGTCGTTCACCCGGGGCCAGATCTCCACACCGTCCGCGGTGCGGATGTACACCCGGGACGGGTCGTCGTCGACCAGCCACAACTCCCGTCCCTCGTAACGGAATCCGGTGTCGCGGGCGTCTGCGGGCAGGCGCGCGTCGCCGTCGTAGGGCATGGAGAGCGAGCCGGGCGGCAGGACGTCGGAGGGGTCGCGGGCGTAGAGGCGCCCGTCCTCGCCGTCGCCGGTGGACAGGAAGTGCGCCGACTGCCAGTCGCAGTGTTCGGGGCCCACGCTGCTGTGCACCTCGGTGATCGGTACCCGGCGGCCGTCCCGGCCGGTCCAGATCTCGTACCACTGACCGTCGGTGAAGCTCTCGGGGAGTTCGGCCGGATCGCAGGAGGCGCTGGTCTCGGCGCCCCAGCCGGGCCGGTTCCTCCCGTCCTCGGCGACGATGACGGCAACCTTGGTACGGCCCCCGACGTCGAGGGAGTACAGCACCCGGCCCCCGTCGCGGCGCTCCTCGCGGTAGCCGGTGCGCGGCACGTCGGGCTGCTCGATGTCGAAGTAGGCCGCCAGCCCCTCCTCGGGGGTGGAGCCGCCGTCCCCCTCGCTCCACGGCTCGCTGCCGCCGCCGGAGTAGATCTCCCCGTCGCACTCCAGGGCGCGTCCCGCCGCGCCGGACTCGATCCGGGTCGCCCGCCGGCCGTCCTCGTCGAGGTCGGGCGCGTCGACGTGCAGCGGACCGCTGTACGGCGTCCCGGGCGCGGAGCCCTCGACGACCACGCCCTCCCCGTCGTCGGTGCAGCCCACCGCGGTCACCGCCACCACGAACGCCACCGCCATCAGCCCCGTACGCATGACCACCCCTGTCCGCCGACGCCCTGCTCACTCCTCCGACGCCATGGGGGCCGAGAACGTTCAGCGGCCGCCGGTGCCCGCCGAGGCCGGTGCGGGGGCGGCGGGCACCCGGTGAGGACGGCGCGGGGGCCGCGCGCAACCCGGTGAGACCGAAGTCTCGGACGATCTCTGTGCGATTCAAAGACATATGTCAATCGAACATGCTCTGATTCACTCCATCGAGGGTAACTTGCAGTGCGGGGAACGGTTTTGCTCTCATCTCGGCGCCCGGTGACGGTCCTGCGCTCGTGCGCTCGCCGCACGATGTCACCCCGGCCTGGCGGTGACCTGCCGCCCCACCATCGAAGGAGCAGGTTGGAGGCGATGTCGTCGTGCAGCAGGAACCCGCTCCACCCACCCGTCACTTACAGGTCCGCCGGGAGCGGGAGCACACGGTGCTGGAGTTCCGCGGCGAGATCGACATCGCCGCGGCGGCCGAACTCCTCCCCCACCTGGACCGGTTGACGGCGGTCCCCCGGGCGCGGATCGTGATCGACCTGCGGCCGGTGGAGTTCTTCGACTGTTCCGGGCTGCGGCTGCTGCACCGGGCCCGCACCCGGGTCCTGGACCACGGCGGGGAGATCCGGCTGGTCTGCGCCCAGCCGCTCGTCGTGCGGGTACTGCGGCTGACCGGACTGGCCCGGCTGCTGCCGCCGCATCCGACGCTGGACGCGGCCCTCGGCCGGCCCGGGGCCACGTCCGGCACGGTGTGAGTCCGCCCGGCGCACCGGGCCCTACTCGTCGCGCGGCGCATCGAACAGGGCGCTGACGGACTCTCCGTTGTGGATACGGCGTACGGCCTCGGCGAGCTGCGGGGCGACGGTGAGCACCCGCAGCTTCTCGGTGCGCTCCTCCTCGGGCACCGGCACGGTGTTGGTGCACACGATCTCCAGGACGTCCGGCTGCTCGCCGATCCGCTTGAGCGCGCCCGAGGTGAACAGGCCGTGCGTACAGGCCACCCGGATCGAGCGCGGCCCCAACTCCCGCAGTCGGTCCAGGAGTTCCAGGACGGTGCTGCCCTTGGCGATCTCGTCGTCCAGCACGATGACATCGCGGTCGGCCACCTCGCCGATCACCGAGTTGATGCTCACCCGGTCGTCCGCGAACCGCTGTTTGGCGCCGGCCGCGACCTGCGCGCCGAGCATCCGCGCGAACGCGGCCGCCTCCTTGGCGTTGCCGAGGTCGGGCGAGACGACGGTCGTACGGGAGAGGTCCAGGCGGCGGAAGTGGGTGGCCAGTTCGCGCAGCGCGTGCAGATGGTCCACCGGGACCGAGAAGAAGCCGTGCACCTGGGGCGAGTGCAGGGTCATCGCCAGGACCCGGCTCGCGCCGGCCGCGACCATCAGATCCGCCACCAGCCGCCCGCCGAGCGAGATCCGGGGCGCGTCCTTCTTGTCGGAACGGGCGTAGGAGTAGTGCGGCATGACGACGGTGATCCGCCCGGCGGAGGCCCCGCGGGCCGCGTCGCACATCAGCAGCAGCTCCACCAGGTGCTCCTGGACCGGCGCGACCAGCGGCTGGACGAGGAAGACGTCCCGGTCCCGGCAGTTGGCCTGGAGCTGCACCTCCAGACAGTCGTTGGCGAACCGGCTCACCCGGGTCGGACTGAGGGGCACACCGAGATGCGCGCAGACCTCCGCGGCCAGCTCGGGGTGGGCGCTACCGCTGAACACGGCGATGTCTCGCACGAATCCGCTCCTCGCATGATCGTCTGACGGCCGGCCTCATGCTACTGAGCCGTAGCCCCCGCCACGACGGCGCCGGACAGGGCGCACGGGGCACGGCGACCGCCCCGGTGACGGCACCCGCTCACACCAATGCGCCCCGTCCGCCTCCTTCGCTGGCGCCATTCGGCCAACCGGCAGGTCTCACCCTGGCGTTGGCGGGCATCCGGTCATTAGGAAGGAGGGCCGTCACCATGACGACTCCCATCAAGCGCCTCCCCGGGCGCCTGCCCGGCTGGGCGAAGGCCGTGAGCGCCGTCGTGGTGGTGCTCGCCGTGCTGTTCGCCGGGATCGGGCTGAGTGTGCTCCCGGGCCTGAAGGACGTGTTCGGTACGGAGACCCACGACCGCTCGGGCCCCGCGCTGCTGGAGTCCATCCAGGACATCAGCCGCTACGACGCCGCCTCCGGCAACTTCCAGGTCGTCGTCGACCTGGAGAAGGACGCCAAGTACCTGCCGGACGCGATCCGCGGCAGCCGCACGCTGTACGTCGGGGCGGGCAGCGTCGACGCCTATGTCGACCTCGGCAAGGTCGGCGAGAGGGACATCACGGTCAACGAGGACCGTACGTCCGCCACGATCCGGCTGCCGCACGCGGCACTCGGCGAGCCGGCGCTCGACCCCGACCGCTCCTACGCCGTCTCCAAGCAGCGCGGGCTGTTCGACCGGCTCGGTGACCTCTTCTCCGACAACCCCAACAGCGAGCAGGCCGTGCAGAAGCTGGCCGCCAAGCACATCGGCGCGGCCGCGAAGGAGAGCGCGCTGACCGAGCGCGCCGAGGGCAACACCAGCGACATGCTCAAGGGCCTGTTGCACTCCCTGGGGTTCGAGACGGTGAAGGTCGTCTTCGGGAAGGCGTGACCGGTGTGCGGGGCGGCGGCATCGTCGCCCGGACCGCGGGTAACAGCACCGCACCACAGAGAAGTTCAAGAGTGGAGGACTAGGAATGGCTCGTGCAGCCCTGAGCTCCCGCACCGGGGTGCGCCGCCCACGCATCCGCAGATCCGCACCGGCGGCCGGGGGGCCCGCCAAGACGTCCCGCTCCGCGGGCGTGCTGCGGGTACTGGCCCGCTGCGTGGCGGTGGCCTGCGCCTTCACGCTGATGGTGGCGTTCGCCGTGGTGCTCGCCAAGCTGACCCTCCAGCCGTCACCGGCCTCGGAGTCCCTGACCCACACCAACCTGCACCCGGGCCGGTCGCTGCGGGCCTATCTGGACCAGCCCGAACTGCGGGACGCCTTCAAGCAGATCGGCGGGAACCTGGTGCTGGGCGTCCCCTTCGGTGTGCTCGCCCCGGTCCTCGCGCCCCAGGCACGCGGAGTGCTCAGGGTGCTGCTGCTCACGGCGACGGTGATGCTCATGGTCGAGTTCGCCCAGGGCGCCCTGATCACCGGCCGCGCCTTCGACATCGACGACGTCATCCTCAACACGACCGGCGCGCTGATCGGTTATCTGCTGCTGGGCCGCCGGATGAGCCGGGCCGTCCACAAGCGGGAGCCGCGGCCGTAGGACGAACACGCCACGCACACCGCCTCAGCGCCGTCCGGCGAGGGGGCGGTCCGCCGCGCGGTAGGCCAGCCAGTCGGCGACCGCGGCGGCGATCGGCTGTCCGGTCTCAAGCTCCACGAAGCCGAACTGGCCGCCCTGGTTGCACTCCAGGAACCACCAGACGCCGTCCTCGTCCTCGGCGAAGTCGAAGGCGGCGTAGGCCAGGGCCGCCAGGCCCAGGTACTCGCGCACGGAGGCGGCGATGCGTCCGGGTACGGCCACCGGCTCCCAGGCGTGCCCGGTGTCGCCGTAGCGTCCGTCGACCTAGTCGGGTGCGGCCGTCTTGCGCGCGGCGAACAGTTGGAGGCCGACGGCGGTCAGACGGATGTCGGCGCGCTTGGGGACGTAGCGCTGGAGCAGCGCGGGGCCGGCCGCCACGCCGGAGAAGTCGGCGTCCGGGCCGATCAGCGTCGTGGGCAGGGCCACTCCGGGTTCGCCGGGCGGCGGGCCAGAGGCGGACTTGACCACCACCTGGCGGTGCTCCTCGGCGAACTCCCGCGCCAGCCGCGGCGAGGTCGTGAAGACGGTCGGCGGCACGGCGAAGCCGCTGCGGTGGGCGACCCCGAGCTGCCAGGGCTTGAGCCGGGCGCGCTCGGCGTTCTGCGGGTGGTTCATCCAGCGCGCCGAGGCGGAGTAGAGCATCCCGAACAGCGCCTGGCGGGTCTCCGCGGTCAGCCACGCCGAGGGGTGCGCCGCGTGCGCGGCCGGCTCGCCGGGCCTGCGCACCCACACCGAGCGCAGCCCGCCCATGCTGAGCACGTGCCCGTTGACGGAGAGGTGGCCGGTGAAGTCGCCGTGCGCGTAGTCGGCGGAGAGCACGGCCTTGCCGGGCAGGTCGGCGGGGTCCAGCCGCAGTACGGGCGTGCCCCTGCCGTGCAGCGCGGCCACCACCATGTCCGCGGTGACGTCCTCCTCGGACGTGAGGATCAGTACGGTCATGCGCCGATGGTTCCTCAGTCGTCGAAGTGGGTCTGGGACCCGGCGGTGGAGGCCGTCGTACCGGCCGCGAGGAGCAGGTCCCGGTCCAGGACGGCCGGCCGGCCGTCGGAGAGGACGTTCAACTGCAGTGCGGCGTCGTAGTGGTACGGCGTCACCACCGTCGTCAGCCCGCTGGGGTAGGCGTAGTTGAGGGTGAACGGTCGCACTCGAAAGACCTCCAGATGTCGCACGTCGGCTGCCTACCGTCCTTTACGCACCTGTTGCGTAAGGAATTCATCACTTTCGGCTACATGGGAGTGAAGGTCGTCACATCGGCCGCATCGTCTGCACCGGACGCGCCATGGATCGACACCCACCCCGCACATCACTCATCGGACGGGAAGCCGCAGGTGTCACCCTGCCGTAACTCATGGTCCGGACCAAAGTATTGACGACCTCTTACTTCACGCCTTGAATCAAGAGGCGACACCTTCACCCCCCACCTCCGCGGCGCCCCGGCCCCCACCGGCCGCCGCACGGAAGGGAGCGCCATGATCCCCTCACGCCCCTTGCGCGGTTGTCTCCTCGCCGCCCTGTCCGCCGTGCTCACGGCGTCGCTGGCGGCCGGCCCCGCACAGGCGGGCCACGCCGAGGCCGCGCCCCCGGACGCCCGGGCCGCCGAGGCCGCGGCCGCCGCGGTGACGTTCTCGGACACCTTCGACGGACCGGCAGGCGCCGCGGCCGACTCCTCGAAGTGGCAGATCGAGACCGGCGACAACGTCAACAACCACGAACGGCAGTACTACACGGCGGGCAACCGCAACGCCGCGCTGGACGGCCAGGGCAACCTCGTCATCACCGCCCGGCGCGAGAACCCGGCCAACTACCAGTGCTGGTACGGCACCTGCCAGTACACCTCGGCCCGGCTCAACACCGCGGGGAGGTTCACCGCGCAGTACGGCCATGTCGAGGCGCGGATGAAGATCCCGCGCGGGCAGGGCATGTGGCCCGCGTTCTGGATGCTCGGCAACGACCTGGGGCAGGTCGGCTGGCCGGCCTCGGGCGAGATCGACATCATGGAGAACGTCGGGTTCGAACCCTCCACGGTCCACGGCACGATCCACGGCCCCGGCTACTCCGGCTCGGGCGGCATCGGCGGGGCGTACACCCTGCCGGGCGGCCAGGCGTTCGCGGACGCCTTCCACACCTTCGCCGTCGACTGGAGCCCCGGCTCGATCACCTGGTCCGTGGACGGCAACGTCTACCAGCGGCGCACCCCTGCGGACCTGGGCGGCCGGAGCTGGGTGTTCGACAAGCCGTTCTTCCTGATCCTCAACCTGGCGGTCGGCGGCTACTGGCCCGGCGACCCGGACGGCTCCACGGTGCTGCCCCAGCAACTGGTCGTCGACCACGTCACGGTGACCACGGGCGACTCCCCCACCGGGGGCGCGATCAGGGGCCTGGCCGGCAAGTGCGTCGACGTCGCCGGGGCGAACCCGGCAAACGGAACCCCCGTACAGCTTTACGACTGCAACGGCACCGGCGCCCAGCGGTGGACGGCCGGCGCGGACGGCACCCTCCGCGCGCTCGGCAAGTGCCTGGACGCGACCGGGAACGGCACCGCGGACGGCACGACCGTCCAGCTGTGGGACTGCACCGGCGGCCCCAACCAGCGCTGGACCGTCACGGGGGCGCGCGACATCGTCAATCCGCAGGCGGACAAGTGCCTGGACGTGACCGGCAACAACACGGCCAACGGCACCCGGCTGCAACTGTGGACCTGCACGAGCGGCGCCAACCAGAAGTGGACGGTCGGCTGAGTCCGGTGGGTCCTAGTGCCGGGTCCAGGTGAACTTGTCGCCGCCGACCCAGCGCACGACATCGGGATCGTCCAGGTCGTGGACGACGATGCCGAACGCCGCCGCGGCGGACAGGACGTCGGTGACGGCCTTGGCCTCACCGACCACCATTCCGTCGATCTCCACGATCCGGAACGGAGGCGTGCCCGGCTGGACCCCGAGCACCATGATCCGCGGATGGGAGATGTACGGACTCGCGATTTCGGTCATGCAAAGAGCGTAAAGCGGATCCGGCCGTTCCGAACCCTGCGGGCGGCCGGTCCGCCGTGCGGACACCCCGCCGCCGGGCAACCCTGGGGGTGGAGGTGGCGATGGATCCCGTGGAGGCACTGGAGCGGATCGCCTTCCTGCTGGAGCGCTCCCTGGCACCGGCCTACCGGGTACGGGCCTTCCGCACCGCGGCCCGGGTACTGGCGGCGCTGCCGGAGGCGGAGGTGCGCGAGCGGGCGGCCGCCGGGACGCTGGAGTCGCTCAAGGGAGTCGGGCCGAAGACGGCGCGGGTGGCCGTCGAGGCGCTGGCCGGTGAGGCGCCCGGCTACCTGGACGGGCTGCTGCGGGCCGAGCCCCTGCCGGGCGACGCGGGGACCGCGCTGCGGGCGCGGCTGCGCGGGGACTGCCATCTGCACTCCGACTGGTCGGACGGCGGCAGCCCGATCCAGGAGATGGGCCGGACCGCGGCCGCCCTCGGGCACGAGTGGGCGGCGCTGACCGACCACTCCCCCCGGCTGACGGTGGCCCGGGGTCTGTCGGCGGAGCGGCTGCGCGAGCAGTTGGACGTGGTGGCGGCGCTGAACGGGACCTGGGCGCCGTTCCGGCTGCTGACCGGGATCGAGTGCGACATCCTGGAGGACGGCTCGCTGGACCAGGACCCACAGCTGCTGGGCCGGCTCGACGTGGTGGTGGTCTCCGTCCACTCCAAGCTGCGGATGGACGCCCGCGCGATGACCCGGCGCATGGTGGCCGCCGTACGCGATCCGCACTCCGATGTGCTCGGGCACTGCACCGGGCGGCTGATCCTCGGGCGGGAGCGGCACGAGTCGCGGTTCGACGCGGACGAGGTGTTCGCCGCCTGCGCGGAGACCGGCACGGCCGTGGAGATCAACAGCCGGCCCGAGCGCCTCGACCCGCCGCGCCGGCTGCTGCGGCGCGCGGTGGCGGCCGGCGTGCTGTTCTCCGTCGACACCGACGCGCACGCCCCCGGCCAGCTGGACTGGCAGATCCTCGGCTGTGCCCGGGCCGAGGAGTGCGGGGTGCCCGAGGACCGCGTGGTCACCACCTGGACCCGCCAGGAGCTGCTGGCCTGGACGCACGAGCGGCGGACACCGGCGCGGGCCGGGTGACCCGGATCACGCGATAACGCGACAGACCGGGGAACACCGGGGTGTCTTCACCCGTTGAACCGCATGTGGGTACGGAAGGGACAGTGTCCCCGGGCCTCACCCCCGCCCACAGGGACGATCGTTCGGCTGAAGCCCTGTGGAGCCGTACGCCGAGAGGCGACCGCCCTCCGTGCCCGCCCCTGGTCGCCCCGACCGTGATTCCCCCGTCGCGGTCGGGGCCCTTCGCGTTCAGCGCGGGGCGCGTTCCTCCAGGGCCGCTCGCCAAGCGGGCTCCGGTCCGTCGGCGACGGGTTCGGCGCGTCGGCCGCCGTGCGCGAAGAAGTCGGCGAGCGGCAGGATCGCCGCTCCGACGGTGACCGCGTCCGGGCCGAGTCCGCCGAGGTCCACCGAGACCCGCTCGGCGGGATACCGCAGCGCGTACGCGGCCGCGTGCCGGCGGACCTCGGGCAGCAGGGCCGGACCGAGCCGGAGCCCCGCCCAGCCGCCGATCAGGATCCGCTCCGGCTGGAAGAGGTTGATCAGGTCGGACAGGCCCGCGCCGATGTACTCGGCGGTCTCCGCCAGCAGCGCCCGCGCATCCGGGTCCCGCTCCGCCGCGGCGACCAGGGCGACCAGGGCGCTCTCCTGGTCGGCGCCCCGGGGCGGACGTCCGCCGGCCTCGCGCCAGCGCTCCAGCAGGGCCTCGGCACCGGCGTACGCCTCCAGGCAGCCGAGCGCGCCGCACCGGCAGCGCCGCCCGCCGACCCGCACCGTCAGGTGCCCGCCCTCGACCGCCCGCCCGTCCTCCGCCTCCGGCGTGACGACGCAGGCGCCGACGCCCGAGCCGAACAGCACGACGATCGCGCTGCGGGCGCCCCGCCCGGCGCCGAACCACATCTCCGCCTGGCCGAGCGTGCGGGCCCCGTTGTCGACGAAGTACGGGACGGACGCGGGCAGGACGCCGCCCTCGCGGAGCAGTTCCTCCAGCGCGACCCCGTCCCAGCCGACCGTCTGCCCGTGCACGACGGCCCCGCGCTCCGCGCTGTGCTCGACGATGCCCGGCACGCCGATCCCGACACCGAGCAGCCGTTCCGGGGCGATCTCAGCGGCGGTGAGCACCTCGGCGACGGCGTCCCGGATGTGCCCGACGACGGTCCCGACCGCGTATCCGTCGGACTCCAACGGCCGTTCGGATCGGGCGAGTTCGGTCAGGGCGAGGTCGAAGAGCTCGACCCGGACGCGGGTCTCGCCGACGTCCACGCCGATCATGTGGCCGCTGCCGGGCGCCACCCTGAGCAGGGTGCGGGGCCGGCCGCCGTCGGAGTCGACGTTGCCGGCCTCCTCCAGCACCCCGTCGGCGAGCAGGTCGGCGGCGACGTTGCTGACCGAGCCGGAGCTGAGCCCGGTGGCGGGTCCGAGCTCGAAGCGGCTGAGCGGCCCGTCGAAGTAGAGGCGTTGAAGGACGGCCGAGCGGTTCTCCCGCCGCAGATCACGCACCGTACGCCTGTTCCGCGCCACCATCTCGCCCCCTGTGTCGACCACGCCGTCGGGCTGGAAGATACCGGCTCAGCGGCCGAGGCCGGAGATCTCGTCGAGAGCGGCCTCCAGCTGCGGCCCGACGTACTGCCGTCTCCAGGCCAGCCCGTCCTCGTCGGCGGCGCGCGGCACGGTCTCGGTGAGCATGATCAGGTACAGGTAGGCACGGTACAGGGCGAGCCGGAGCCGGGTGGCGGGGTCGAACCCGATCACGCCGCCGGCCTCCCGGTACCCGGCGAGGAAGTCGGCGTCCTCGGCGATGTCGCCGAGCAGCGCCGTCGAGACGAGGTCGGCGACCGGGTCGCCCCAGAACATGCGCTCCCCGTCGATCAGGCCGCCGATGCGGGGCTCGGCGCCGGAGCGGTCCACCAGGATGTTGCCGGGCCACAGGTCGAAGTGGACCAGGCGCGGCTCGGTCACCGCGTCGAGCGCGCCGAGGGCGGCCCGCAGCGGTCCGGCGATCGCGTCGAGGGGGCGGGGCAGCCAGGGGCGGTAGCGGCGGGCGTCGTCGAGGACGGCGTCGAGCATGCCGGTGAAGGCGGTGCGCCAGTCGGCGGCGAGGGGTCCGAGGGCACCGGAGGGGTAGCCGAAGCCTGGTCCGGTGACCGTGTGCAGCAGGGCCGTCCCCCGGCCCAGTTCGGTGCGCAGCCGGCGCCGGTCGGCGTCGGGGAGCGTCTCGTCCCAGGGGTCGCCGGGGCAGGCGGTCATCAGCAGCTCGCGTCCGGTGGCGGCGACGACCCGCGGCACGGGTACGGCGACAGCGGCGGCCGCGCGGCAGAACTCCGCCTCGGAGACGAGCAGCCGGCGCTCGTGCGCCAGTCCCGGCACCGTCTCGGGCGGCGGCACCTTCAGCACGTACCGGGTGCCGTCGGCGAGCCGCACCTCCTCGACCTCGTTGTACGTCCCGCCGCCCAGCGGGCGTACGGCGGTGAGCGCACCGGCGTCCAGGCCGCCCGCGCTCAGCAGCCGCCGGGCCCGCTCCCAGCTGTCCGTGGGCACGCCGCCCCGTCCCCGCGCCGAGCCGTCCACCGTCACGTCCCGCCCCTCCCCGTCACCGGCGTGCGCCGGGTGTCCGGGCCCCAGCCTACGGACGGGCGGCCGATATTGGCTGGCCTCTCCCAGATCCCGCCGATTAGCCTTAGCCAGAAACCTAGGACTCCTAGGATTCCTACCCGACCGCGACGGACCGACCCCCGGAAGGCCACCATGCGCGCACTCACCGAGCCCGAGATCCGCGGCTCCTTCGTCAACTGCTCCAAGGGCGAGGCCAAGCGGCTGACCGTGCCCCGGGACCTGGACCGGCTCCCCTGGGACGACCTGGACTTCCTCGGCTGGCGGGATCCGGGCGCGCCCGACCGCAGCTTCCTGGTCACCGAGCGGGACGGCCGCACCGTCGGCGTGACCCTGCGCTTCCCCTCCTCCCGGCGCGGGTTCCTGCACCGCAGCATGTGCTCCCTGTGCCTGACGACCCATCGCGGCGGCGGGGTCTCCCTGATGACCGCCCGCAAGGCGGGCCCGGCCGGGCGCGAGGGCAACTCGGTCGGCCTGTACATGTGCACCGACCTCGCCTGCTCGCTCTATCTGCGCGGCCGCAAGCAGCCGGACTCCGGCTCCCGTATGGAGGAGAGCCTCACCGTGGAGGAGCGGATCGCCCGCACCGAGGGGAACCTGCGGGCCTTCCTCGACAAGCTCGACGTGTGAGCGCGCGGCCGGGCCGGCTCCGCAGGACGGACGCCGCCGGGCCGGGGATGATGAACAGGGTCGGCCACGCCCGCGGCTGAGCGAGAGGGGAACGGCCCGAGCATGCGAGACCCACGACGGTGGCGGGTGCCGCGGAAGCGGCTGGCGAGGCTCGGCCGGGACCCGGTGGTCGTCCAGACCCTCCGCTCGGCCGTCGCGGCGATGGTCGCGTACGTCATCGCCCTCCACCTCAGCCCGGAGAAGGCCCCGCTCACCGCACCACTGACGGCCCTGCTGGTCGTCCAGGTCACCCTCTACGCCACCCTCACCAACGGGGTGCGCCGGGTGAACTCCGTAGTGGCCGGGGTCCTGGTGGCCATCGCCTTCAGCCTGCTGGTGGGTCTGACCTGGTGGAGCCTGGGCCTGCTGATCATCGCATCGCTGGGCGTCGGCCATCTGGTCCGGGTCGACGAGTACGTGCCCGAGGTGGCGATCAGCGCGATGCTGGTGCTCGGGGTGACGACCGTCGGGGACACGGCGTGGGCGCGGGTGCTGGAGACGCTGATCGGCGCGGTGGTGGGGCTCGCCTGCAATCTGCTGCTCGCCCCGCCGGTGTGGGTGGACGAGGCGAGCGAGTCCGTGGAGGACCTGGCTCGCCGGCTGCGGCAGCTGATGCTGCGGATGGGCGAGCAGGCCGCCGGCCACACCCCGGTGGAGCGCGCGGCGGCCCGGCTGCACGAGGCGCGCCGGCTGGACCACGACATCGCCGAGGTGGACGCGGCGCTGCGGCAGGCCGAGGACAGCGTGCGGTTCAATCCGCGGGTCCGTGAGGGTCTGCTGCACCGGGTGGTGCTGCGCACCGGTCTCGACACCCTGGAGATCTGCACGGTCGTCCTGCGGGTGATCGCGCGGACCCTCACCGACCTCGCCAAGGAACGCCGGGCGAAGCCCCTGTTCGCGCCGGAGATCGGGGCGGTGCTGGAGCGGCTGCTGTCGGAGGTCGCGGACGCGACGGTGAGTTTCGCGGTGCTGGTCACCGCCCATGTCAGCGAGAACGCCGAGTCCGCCGAGGAGCGGCTCACCGCCGAACTGCGCCGGGCGGCGGGGACCCGGGACAAGCTCGCCGGGCTGCTGCTGGAGGAGGTCCGGCGCGACCCGGGGCAGTGGCAGCTGCACGGCGCGGTGCTGACCGAGGTGAACCGGATCATCGACGAGATGGACACCGAGCACCGCTCGCGCCGGCTGCTGGAGGAGCTGGACCGGGTCTCCGCCGAGCAGCGCGAGCGGATGCCCCGGCTGGTGACCCGGATCGGGGACGGCGTGCGGACGGGCCGCGACCGGCTCGCCTCGGTCCGCCGCTCCCGGTGACACCGCGGCAACGGGCCCTGGGCGCGGGGTCCGGCCCTCGGTTGCACCGGGCGGGTGATCCACGCGAGGGTGTCCGTCGCGACGGCGGACGATCCGAGGGCGGGACATGGGCAGCGTTGGTGTGAGCAGGCGCCGGCTCCTCGGCACCCTCGCGGCGACCGCGGCCGCGACCGCGCTCCCCGCCTGCGACGACTCCCCCGCACCGGCCACCGGGGGCGGCGACACGGCACCGGCGACCACGCCCACGCCCGGCCCGTCAGGCGGAGCGGCGCGGAACTCCGGCCCCCGGGCCCTGTACCTCGGCACCTACACCTCGGTGGAGGGCGGCGGCGAGGGGATCGGGGTCGCCTCGTACGACGCCGGGTCGGGGCGGGTGACCGGCGCGGGCACGATCGCGGGCATCGGCGACCCGTCGTTCCTGGCGCTCCATCCGGACGGCCGCACGCTGTACGCCGTGAACGAGCGCGCGGACGGTGCCGTGACCGCCGTGCGCCTCTCCGACCGGCAGGTCCTGGGCAGCCGGAGCACCGGGGGCGGCGCGCCGTGCCATCTGTCGGTGCATCCGGGCGGGCGGTGGCTGCTGAGCGCGAACTACGGCACCGGGAGCGTGGCCGTGCACCCCCTCGACGCCTCCGGGGCGATCGGTGAGCGGACCGCGCTGGTCACCCACTCCCGTCCGGCCCCGGGACCCGGGCAGGACGGGCCGCACGCCCACCAGGTCCTCACCGCTCCCGACGGCGGCCATGTCCTCGCCGTCGACCTGGGCACGGACTCGGTGTACACCTACCGCCTCGACTCCGCGGCGGGGACGCTCACCGAGGTCTCCCGGGCGGGGACCCGGCCGGGCGCCGGGCCGCGCCATCTGACGTTCCATCCCGGCGGCCGGTACGCCTATCTCGCCAACGAGGTCGACAACACCGTCGCGGTCTGCGCCTACGAGCCGTCGACGGGGAAGCTGACGGTGGGCGCCGCGCAGTCCACGGGGACCGGTCCGGGCACCAGTTACCCGGCGCAGATCGCGGTGACCGCCGACGGCCGCCACGCGTTCCTCGCCAACCGGGGGCACGACAGCGTGACCCGGTACGCCGTGGAGGCGGACGGGGCCCGGCTCAGGCTGCTGGGCACGGTGCCGGTGGGCGGGGACTTCCCGCGCCAGCTGGCCCTCTCGCCGGACGGCGCGCTGCTGTTCACGGCGAATCAGCGGTCGAACTCCGTGAGCGTCTTCCACGTCGACGGGGCCGACGGCGGGCTGCGGCGCGCGGGCCGGCCGTTCGCGTCACCCGTCGCCGTCTGTGCGCTGCCGCTGTAGGGCCCGCGGGCAGGAGGCCGCGCCCGCCTGGCCGAGCAGGACGTGCATGCGCTCGGTGAGCTGGGCGACGTCGTCCGCGGGACGGTGGAACGGCAGCCGTACGTCGCCGTGGGAGCGGGCGCGCTCGATCCGCAGGGTCAGTCCGTGCCGGTCGACGGCGAGCGGCTGGACCCGTACGGCGCCGTGCAGGCTGTCGGGCTCGACGAGCCGGGTGAGCCGCTCCACCGCGTCGGAGTGGCAGTCGGCGAGATGGGTCAGCAGCCGGGCCTCGGCGGTGGCCAGCGGGTCGGGCAGGGCGGCGGCGAACTCGTCGAGGCCGACCACGACCGCGCCGGAGGGCTGCCGCAGCACGACCCGGGTGGCGCGGAAGGCGAGATGGCCCTCCTCGGCGGCGAACCAGCCGGCCATCCACAGCCGGGTCCGGATCCGGTTGCGTACGGGGACGGGGGCGACGTCGGCGAACTCCAGCACCGCGGACGGCTCTCCGCGGGGTGCGCAGATCGCGGCCGCGGTCAGCGTGCTCTCGTCGGGCACGTGCAGGAACACCCGGCCGTCGTCGGCCACGGTGTGCGCGCCGACGAACTCCTCCCGGCCGCCCTCCGCCGTCACCGCGCAGGACCATGCGGTGGCGAGCACCGACCGGGCGCGTTCCGCCGCGGCCGGGGTGGCCGTCCAGTTCTGGCCGTCACCCATTCCGTACCTCCTAATTAGGTAAGCCTTGCCTAACCTATCGAAGATCGGGGCGCACGCCAACCACCGCGCGCGATCCCGCGCGGCGGCACCGGTCGGTCTCAGGGGGTGATGACGCCCAACAGTGCCCGGGCGCACAGGTCTCGGACCTGTTCCCGGGACATTTCCGCGGAGCCGCCGAGCCACTCCAGGCAGACGGCGGTGGTGAACGCCAGCCAGCCCCGCACGGCGAGCCCCGTCTCGCCGCGGCGCTCGTGGAGCGGCCCGAACTCCGGGTCCGCCGCCACCGCCGCGAGGATCTGCCGCTCCTGCGCCGCGAGCGCGTGGCGGTAGACCCTGCGCACGGCCCGGTCGCCGGAGGCCTCGGCCCGGTGGAAGGCGCGGAAGCCGTGCGCGTGCTCCTCGACGTACGCGAGGTAGGCGTCGAGGCCGACGGTGAGCTGTTCGCGCACCGGGACGCCGGGCTCGGCCGCCGTCAGCCGCAGCATCCGGGCGCTCTCGCGGTCCATCACGGCGGCGAAGAAGTCCCGCTTGGTGGGGAAGTAGTGGTAGAGCAGCCCCCGCGAGACCCCGGCGATCTCGGCCACCCGCTCGATCCACACCTCGTCGTACGGGCTCTCCGAGAACAGCCGCGCCCCGACGGCGAGGAGCTGCTCGCGGCGCTCCTCGGTGCTGAGCCGGCGACGGGTGCCCTCGCCCTGCTTCGCGCTCATGCCCGCACCTTACTTGACGCCGGTTCAACAACCGGACCAGACTGGGGCGGCGCTATTGAACCGACGTACAACACGCTCAACCCGCCGCCGGATCAAGGGAGATCGCGTCATGGCTCAGACCACGGCCGGGTCCGCGCTGCCCAAGGGGTTCCGCGGCGCGGAACAGGGCTGGCCCGAGTTGCACCGCATCCCGCACCCGCCCCACCGGCTCCCGCTGCTCGGCGACGTCCTCGGCGCGAGCCGCACCACGCCGCTCCAGGACTCCGTGCGCCAGGCGCGCCGGCTGGGCCCGATCTTCCGGCGCAAGGCGTTCGGCCGGGAGTTCGTCTTCGTGGGGGGCGCGCGGCTCGCCGCGGATCTCGCGGACGAGGCCCGCTTCGCCAAGCACGTCGGGCTCGGCATCGCCAATCTGCGGCCCGTCGCCGGGGACGCCCTGTTCACCGCGTACAACCACGAGCCCAACTGGCAGCTCGCGCACGACGTCCTGGCCCCCGGGTTCAGCCGGGAGGCCATGGAGGGCTACCACGCGATGATGCTGGACGTGGCCGGGCGGCTCACCGGCCACTGGGACCGCGCGGCACTGGCCGGGCGGACCGTGGACGTGGCCGGGGACATGACCAAGCTGACCCTGGAGACCATCGCCCGCACCGGCTTCGGGCACGACTTCGGCTCCTTCGAGCGCAGCCGGCCGCATCCCTTCGTGACCGCGATGGTGGGCACGCTCGCCCACGCCCAACGGCTCAACACCGTCCCGGCGGGGTTCCTGCTGCGCAGGTCCGCGCGGCGCAACGAGGCCGACATCGCCTATCTCAACCGCACGGTCGACGGCCTGGTGCGGGCCCGGCGCACGACGAGCGGCGACGGCGACCTGCTCGACCGGATGCTGGACACCGCCCACCCGGAGACCGGCGAGCGGCTGTCACCGGAGAACGTCCGCCGCCAGGTCATCACCTTCCTGGTCGCGGGCCACGAGACCACCTCGGGCGCGCTCTCCTTCGCCCTGCACTACCTGGCCCGGCACCCGGAGGTCACCGCCCGCGCCCGCGCCGAGGTGGACCAGGTCTGGGGGGACGCGGAACTGCCCGGCTACGACCAGGTGGCCAAGCTGCGCCATCTGCGCCGGGTGCTCGACGAGTCGCTGCGGCTGTGGCCGACGGCGCCCGCCTTCGCCCGGGAGGCCCGCGAGGACACCGTGCTGGCCGGGGAGCACCCGATGCGGCGGGGCGCGTGGGCCCTGGTGCTCATACCGGTGCTGCACCGGGACCCGGAGGTGTGGGGCGCCGACGCCGAGCGGTTCGACCCGGACCGCTTCGAGCCCAAGGCGGTCCGCTCCCGGCCCCCGCACACCTTCAAGCCGTTCGGCACCGGGGCGCGGGCCTGCATCGGCCGTCAGTTCGCCCTGCACGAGGCGACGCTGGTCCTCGGGCTGCTGCTGCGCCGCTACACCCTGCGCGCGGACCCGGCGTACCGGCTGCGGGTGACGGAGCGGCTCACGCTCATGCCGGAGGGCCTGCGGCTGACCGTCGAACGCCGGGCGCCCGCCGGGTCCGCCGCCCAGGAGCCGGTACCGGCCCGCGGCGCGGGCGAGTGACCCGGGGACGCCCAGGGCCCTAGGGCCCTCAGCGGGCGAACAGCTCGAAGGCGACCGCCGGCCTGCCCCCGAACCGCTCGCCCGTGGCGGTGGCGCTGCGGGTGAGGAAATCCCGGGCGTACGTCTCGGGGTCCTCGCTGGTCAACGCCTCGATGTAGGCCCGGTGTTCGAGCAGGGAGCGCACCGCGCGCTCCAGCCCGGGGCCGGCGTCCACGGCGTGGGTGGGGGTGCTGGACCCGGCGACGGCGACCCAGCGGACCCCGTCCCAGGGCTCCAGGCCCCGCTCCACCAGCTCCGGGAAGATCCACCGGTTCCCGGCGTCGCCCGCCGCGTCGAGCGTGGCGCGGCCCACCGCGACATGGTCGGGGGTGTTCCAGGCGACCCCGCCCCAGGTGTCCCGGTGGTTGAGGGTGATGACCAGCTCGGGCCGGTGGCGCCGGATCGCCGCCGCGATGTCCCGGCGCAGCGCGATGCCGTACTCGATCACGCCGTCCCGGTGGTCGAGGAACTCCACCTCGGACACCCCGACCACCGCGGCACTGGCCCGCTGCTCGCGCTCGCGCGCCGGACCGCACTCGGCGGGGTCCAGGGTGTCGATGCCGGCCTCGCCGCGGGTGGCCAGCACATAGGCGATCTCACGTCCCTGGTCGGTCCACGCGGCGACGGCCGCCGAGCAGCCGTACTCCAGGTCGTCCGGGTGCGCCACGACGGCGAGGGCCCGCCGCCAGTCCTCGGGCATGGGCCGCAGCTGGGTGATCAACGGATCGGTCATGTCGGCAGGTTAGCCGCGACGGCGTCCGGTTCCCCGGGTCACGGCCGTGCGGCCGTGCGGCCGTGCGGTGTCACACCTCGTCGCGGGCGAGCGCCAGCAGGCGGTCCAGGACGCGGGGGCCGCCGACCCGGACGCCGTCGTGCTCGAACTCGTCGGTGACCCAGGTGCGCAGACCGCGGACGGCGCGGGCGGTGCGCAGGGAGTGGGCGGTGTCGACGTACATGTCGTCGTGGTAGACGGCGGCGGCGACCGGGACCTCGTTGGCGGCCAGACGCGCGGGGTCGTACAGCGGCGTCCAGTCGGTGCGGGCGGCGAGGAGTTCCGCGGTCTCGCGCAGCGGGCGCAGCGCCGGGTCGCAGTCGAACATCCAGGGGTGGATCGTCTCCCCGGTGAACAGCAGCGGTCCGTCCCCGGCGAGCGCCTTGGCCGCGTCGAACTGCGGGAACTCGGCGCGGATGCGCTCCGCCGACCAGGCGGTGGGGCGGGTGTCCTGGCCGTAGATCGCCTCGTGGACGAGGGCGTACAGCGGGTGGCCCGCGTACGAGAGGAGGCCCTGGACCTCCTCCTGGAAGGCGTCGGAGAGGGCCATGCCGGCGGCGGTGCGGACGAAGGCGTGCTCCAGCAGGAAGTGCAGCCGGTGGCTGCCCTCGGCGCCGCCGAGGAGGATGCCGAGGGACTGGAACGCCTCGGCGGTGAGCCGGTAGCCGGTCGGGAGGACGACGTCGTGGGTGAGCAGGTGGTCGGCGATCCGGCGGGCCCGCTCCACGTCCTGCGGGTAGCGGGCGTAGTGGGCGGCGACCTTGCGTTCGACGCGCGGGTAGGCCGCGCGGTAGACGTCGTCGGCGTGGGCGTCGAGCGAGGGCAGGCCGCCGGTGATGACGGCGGCGCTCAGGCCCTCGGGCGCGGCGGACAGGTAGTTCACGGTGCAGAAACCGCCGAAGCTCTGCCCGAGCACGGTCCAGGGGGCGCCGCCGGTGACGGCCGGGCGGATCGCCTCGCAGTCGCGGACGATGGAGTCGGCGCGGAAGTGCGTGAGGTAGTCGGCCTGCTCGGCGGGGCCGCCGCGCAGCGGCAGCGTCTGCCGGTTCGCGGGTGTGGAGGCGCCGGTGCCGCGCTGGTCCAGCAGGAGGACGCGGTACTCCTTCAGTGCGCGGCCGAGCCAGGCGGGCCTGCCGACGAACCGGTTCGCTCCGAAGCCGGGGCCGCCCTGGAGGTAGACCAGCCAGGGCAGGTTCTGCCGGGCCCGGTCGCCGGCGACGACCTCGCGGGCGAAGAGCTCGACGCTCTCCCCCGCCGGGTCGTCGTGGTCGAGGGGCACGGTGAAGCGGCGGTCGGTGAGGACTACGCCGGGCTGGCGGTAGCTGTCGGACAACGGGGCTCCCGGTTCGAGACGGACGGCTGGCCGCGTCCCAGTTCAGCACATGTCCGGCCGGTTACCGAGCCCGGGGATCATGAACAGCTACTGAACCGCCGCTCAGCGCGCAGAGAGGCTGGAGCGCCGTACGACCAGTTCGGGCTGGAGGACGACCCGGCGGTGCTCGTGGGTGCCCGCGCCCTCCTCGCTCTCGGTCTCCTCCAGCAGCAGGCCGGCGGCGAGGGCGCCCATGGTGACCGCGGGCTGGCGCACCGAGGTCAGGGGGACGGCGGCCGCGGCCGCGAACTCGATGTCGTCGTAGCCGACGATCGCGAGGTCGTCGGGGACGCCGACACCGGCCGCGTACATGGCCTGAAGGACGCCGAGGGCGAGCAGGTCGTTGGCGCAGAACACGGCGGTGGGGCGGTCGGCGAGGCCCAGCACGCGGGCGCCGGCGTCCCGGCCGGCGGCCACGTCGAGCCGGTCGGTGGGCAGTTCGCGCAGGTGCTCGGGGCCGAGGCCGGCCTCGGCGAGCGCGGACAGGGCGCCGGTGCGCCGGTCGCGGACCTGGGTGAGGCTGGGCGGGCCGCTGACGTAGGCGATGGAGCGGTGCCCGGCGTCGACGAGGTGGCGTACGGCGAGGGCGCCGCCGGCGACGTCGTCGACGGAGACCGAGCACTCGGTGGCGCCCTCGGCGACCCGGTCGACGAGGACGAAGGGGATGTTGTGCCGCCGGAAGGCGTCGATGTTGCGGCCGGTGGCGTCGGCCGGGGTCAGCAGCACCCCGCGCACCCGCTGTTCGGCGAAGAGCGACAGGTAGTCGGCCTCCTCGGTGGCGTTCTGCGCGCTGTTGCAGACCATCACGCCGAGCCCGGCCTCGCGGGCGGCCCGTTCGGCGCCGCGGGCGACGTCCACGAAGAAGGGGTTGCCCATGTCGAGGACGAGCAGTCCCATGATCCGGCTGCGGCCCGCGCGCAGCTGGCGCGCGGACTCGCTGCGGACGTAGCCCAGCCGGTCGATGGCCGACAGCACCCGGGCGCGGGTCTCCGTGGCCACCGTGTCCGGGCGGTTGATGACGTTGGAGACCGTGCCGACGGAGACTCCGGCGGCACGGGCGACGTCCTTGATACCCACCGACTGGGCCATCGGGCAGGGACCTCCAGGGACGAGAGTGGGGGGCGGCGGGCGGGAAGGGCCCTCACATTACCGTCATGCCTCCCTAGGACGGCACGGGTCACACGGGCAGCCGGAAGTCGGCGACCCGCAGCGCCGAGGGTGTCGTACCGCTGGACTTCTCCTGGTACATCACCGACAGGACGTGGTCCTGCGCGACGCGGGTCTCGTCGATCACCACCTCTCCGAAGGCGTTGAGTCCGGCGCCGTCGTACAGCAGCGTCCAGTCGGTGTGCCCGGAGGCATGGGAGGCGCCGGCGATCCGGCCGAACGGCAGGACGGCGTAGGCGTTGTCGTACTTGTCGAGGACCAGCCTGGTGCGCTGGCTGGAGCCGAGCGGGACGGGGATCTCGGTCTTCCGCCAGGCGCCGGAGGCGTTCTTGCGGACGTGGAAGGCCCGGCCGTTGGCGGTGCGGTCGGCGACGTAGTTGGTGGTGCACTGGCCGAAGCGGCCGGGGACGTAGGAGATGATCGCGTGCGGGCGTCCCGCGGAGTCGGTGGCCTGGCTCTCCTGGTTCATCAGGGAGTGGTCGGGGTTGAGCGGGTCGACGACGAGCCCGGCGTCGGTGACGGCGACCCGGTCGGAGCCGCCGGTGGTGCCGACGGCCGTGCCGGCGTCGTTGCGCCAGGTGCGGCCCCGGTCGTCGGAGTAGACGTAGCCGGTGTCGTGGTTGGTGATGCCGCCGCCGGAGCACATGACGGCGCCGTTCTGCTCCCGCCAGGTGAAGAAGGAGTGCAGCCGGCCGGCCCGGTCGTAGTCGATGCCGTGGAGGTACATGTTGCGGGCCGCCGAGGAGCCGTGCTCGCTGGTGTAGGTGCCGGTGGAGCTGGTCCATTCGCCGAGCGCGGTCCAGCCGGTGCCGTCGTACTCGGCGAGCGCGTTGCGGCCGTTGCCGGAGACTCCGGCCCGGTAGCTGAGCTGGAGCCGGCCCTCGGGGGTGGCGATGAACTGGGGGTAGGTGAACTGGCTGGTCAACGCCAGCCCGTCCAGGGTGGACTGGGGTGCGCCGAAGCGGCTCGCGGTCCAGGACAGCCCTGTTGGATCGTCCAGCAGTCCGGCCGCCGACTTGACGTAGGTGAAGCCGTCGCTGTGCGAGTCCATGTGAAGGTGGAGCCGGCCGTCGCTGCGGGAGACACCCATGGAGATGACGTTGTGGGAGTCGTCGTAGCGCAGCGTGTGGCCGACCCTGACGGTGGACCAGGTGGTGCCGCCGAGCGCGCGACGGCCGACGACGGCGTTGCGGTCGGCGGTGTACCAGGCGGCGTACTGGTGGCCTTTGTGGGTCAACAGGCCGTTCTTCTGGAACGAGTTGTTGTTGACCAGGCCGTCGTAGGAGACGAAGAAGATCGCCCGGGAGTCGAGGGTGGTGGTGCCGACCGGGGTGACGGACGGGCCGGGGGCGGCGGCCCGGGCCGTGCCCGGGGAGGCGACGGCCGCCAGCAGCGCGGTCGTCAGCACGGTACGTCGTCTCATGGGGAACTCTCCTCCGGCTCAGGCGAGATGGAAGACTTCGGTGAGGGGTTTCATCGCCTCGTCGGGCCGGGCGCCGTCCAGCGACTCGAAGAACGGCGCCATCTCCGCCTGCCAGCGGGCGTTGACCGCGGTGGCCTCCATGCCGGCCTGGGCGGCGGCGAAGTCCTCGGTCTCCAGGTAGCCGACCAGCAGGCCGTCCTCACGCAGGAAGAGCGAGTAGTTGTGCCAGCCGGTGGCCGAGAGCGCGTCGAGCATCTCGGGCCACACCGAGGCGTGCCGCTCGCGGTACTCGTCGAGGCGCTCGGCCCGGACCTTCAGCAGGAAACACACGCGCTGCATCAACAGCCTCCTCGGGGATCAGAAGTCGAACTGGTCGATGTTCTCGGCGTTGAACACGGTCGGCTTGCCGAGGCTGATCACGCCGTCCTTGCCGATCGTGTACTCGCCCATGTCACCGGCCGTGAACGTCTCGCCCTCCTTGCCGGTGATCTGCCCGGACACCAGTGCCACGGCCGTACGGGCGGCCAACTCGCCGAGCTTGGCCGGGTCCCACAGCTCGAACGCCTCGACCGTGCCGTTCTTGACGTACTTGCGCATGTCGTTCGGGGTGCCGAGGCCGGTCAGCTTGACCTTGCCCTTGTACTTCGACCCCGACAGGTACTGGGCGGCGGCCTTGATGCCGACCGTGGTCGGGGAGATGATCCCCTTCAGGTCGGGGTACTCCTGGAGCAGGCCCTGGGTCTGCTGGAACGACTGCTGGGCGTCGTCGTTGCCGTAGGCGACCTTGACCAGCTTGATGTCCTTGTACTTCTCGTCCTTGAGTTCGTCCTTCATGAACTCGATCCAGGTGTTCTGGTTGGTCGCGGTCTGCGCAGCCGACAGGATCGCGATCTCGCCCTTGTAGCCGATCTGTTCGGCGAGCAGCTGCACCTCGGTGCGGCCGAGGTCCTCGGCGGAGGCCTGCGAGATGAACGCGTTGCGGCAGTCGGCCTTGGTGTCGGAGTCGTAGGTGACGACCTTGATGTCGTTCTTCATCGCCTGCTTGAGCGCCGTGCACAACGCGCCGGGGTCCTGCGCGGAGACGGCCATCGCGTCGACCTGCTGCTGGGTGAGCGTGTTGACGTAGCTGACCTGGCCGGCGGTGTCGGTGGCGCTGGACGGGCCGACCTCCTTGTAGCTGGAACCCAGCTCCTTCAGCGCGGCCTCGCCGCCCTTGTCCGCGGAGGTGAAGTAGGGGTTGTTGACCTGCTTGGGCAGGAAGCCGACGGTGAGGCCCTTCTTCAGTTCGGCGCCCGGGTCGGCCTTGCCGCCGGTCGCGGCGGAGACGTCCTCGTTGGCCACGTCCTCCTTGGTGGTGCCGCCGCAGGCGGTGAGGGCGAGGGCCAGGGAGGTGGCGGCGGCGAGGGCCGCCGAGGCACGGCGGAGGGATGACTTGCGCATGTCGGCTCTTCCTTACGGAGGGTGGGTGAGCGGAGCGGTGACGGGGTGGGCCGGACGCTAGGGGGCGGCCTTGGGCGTCGGCACGGGGGCGGCGGCTCTTCGGCCGGCCCGTGCGACGGCGATCTGGCGGGCGACCCGGGGTCCGAGGACGGACAGCACGAGGAGCACGCCGGTGACGAGGATCTGCGACTGGGCGGAGACGTCCTGAAGGCTCATCACGTTCTGCAGGACGCCGAGGAGGAAGACACCGGCGACGGCGCCGCCGAGTGTGCCCCTGCCGCCGTCGAAGTCGATGCCGCCGAGCAGGACGGCGGCGATGACCGACAGTTCGAGTCCGGTGGCGTTGTCGTAGCGGGCGCTGGCGTAGTGCAGGGCCCAGAAGACGCCGGTGAGGGAGGCCATCAGGCCGGTCACCACGAAGAGGACCAGCTTGTGGCGCCTGACCCGGACCCCGGTGAACCGGGCGGCCTCCTCGTTGGCGCCGATCGCGAAGAGCGACCGTCCGAAGGGCGTGGCGTGCAGGACGAGGACGGCGGCCGTGAGCAGGACCAGGAAGGGCAGGAAGGCGGAGGGGACGAAGGTGTCGCCGATCCGGCCGGAGGCGAACTCCAGGTACGGGCCGGGGAAGTCGGTGACCGCGTCGGAGCCGAGCACGATCTGCGCGATGCCCCGGTAGGCGGCGAGCGTGCCGATGGTGACGGCGAGGGACGGCAGCCCGAGCCTCGTCACGAGCAGACCGTTGATCAGCCCGCAGACCACGCCGAGCAGCAGGCAGATCGGGATGATCGCCTCGATGGTCAGGCCCTGGTTCCACAGGGCACCCATCACGGCGCCGGAGAGCCCGGCGGTGGAGGCCACCGAGAGGTCGATCTCGCCGGAGACCACGAGGAGGGTCATCGGCAGGGCGATCAGGGCGATCGGCAGGGTGTTCCCGATCAGGAACGACAGGTTGAGCGCGTTGCCGAAGCCGTCGACCGTGCCGAAGGAGAGCAGCAGGACGACGATCAGGAGGGCGCCGACCACCGTGTCCCAGCGGATCGCGCGCACGAAGGACTCAGGCATGGCGGGCGTTCCTCTTCTTCAGGGCCGAGGCCACGCGCAGCGCGACGACCCGGTCGACCGCGATGGCGAGGATGAGCAGCACGCCGTTGATGGCGAGCACCCAGACGGAGCTGACACCGAGGGCGGGCAGCACGCTGTTGATGGAGGTCAGCAGCATCGCGCCGAGGGCCGCGCCGTAGACGCTTCCGGAGCCGCCGGTGAAGACGACGCCGCCGACCACGACCGCGCTGACGACGGTGAGTTCGTAGCCGTTGCCGGTCCCGGAGTCGACGTTGCCGAACCGGGCCAGGTACAGGGCTCCGGCCAGTCCGGCGAGGGCGCCGCAGAAGGTGTAGGCGGCCAGGATGCGCTTGCGGACCGGGATGCCGGCCAGCCGGGCGGCCTCCGGGTTGGAGCCGAGCGCGTACAGTTCGCGCCCGCTGCGGTACTGCTTGAGGTAGTACGCGGTGGCCACCAGCACGGCCAGCGCGATCAGCGCCAGCCACGGCACCGCCCAGACACCGCCGGAGCCGAAGTCGACGAAGCCGTCCGGGAGGTCGGCCGCGGTGATCTGCCGGGAGCCGACCCAGATGGAGTCGATGCCGCGGATGATGTAGAGCGTGCCGAGGGTGACGACGAGCGCGGGCACCTGGCCGAGGCTGACGAGCAGTCCGTTGAGCAGACCGAAGGCGACGCCCATCAGCACGGCCAGCGCCACGGCGACGACGCCGTTGCCGCCGCCCTGGAGGTAGACACCGGCGGCGAAGGCGCTGATGCCGAGGGTCGAGCCGACCGACAGGTCGACGTTGCGGGTGATGACGACCAGCGACTGGCCGACCGCGACCAGCACCAGGATGGTCGCGTTGAGCAGCAGGTCCTTGATGCCCTGCTCGGTCAGGAACTCGCTGTTCCCGGCCTGGGTGACGGCGATCATGACCAGGAGGACGGCCAGGATGGCCAGTTCGCGCATCTTGAAGACGCGGTCGACCAGCCGGGTCGCCGCCGCCTCGGGCACCTTCGTGGAGACGGGCTGGGGGGAGGTGACCGTCATGCGGCGGCCCTCCCCGTGGCTGCGGCCATCACGGTTTCCTCGGTGGCTTCGGAGCGGGGGATCTCGGCGGCGAGGCGGCCCTCGTGCATCACCAGCACGCGGTCGGCCATGCCGAGGATCTCGGGCAGGTCGGAGGAGATCATCAGGACGGCCACTCCGTCGGCGGCCAGTTCGGACAGCAGCCGGTGCACCTCGGCCTTGGTGCCGACGTCGATGCCTCGGGTGGGCTCGTCGACGATCAGCACCTTGGGGCCGGTGGCCAGCCACTTGGCGAGGACGACCTTCTGCTGGTTGCCGCCGGACAGGGTGGAGACCGCGTCGGCGATCCGGGCGTACTTGACCTGGAGCTTGACCGCCCAGTCGAGGGAGCGGCTGCGTTCCGCGCCGCGGTCCATCAGTCCGGCCCTCACCGTCGTCCGCAGGCCGGTCAGACCGATGTTGCGCTCGATGGACATGTCCATCACCAGGCCCTGGGCACGGCGGTCCTCCGGCACCAGCGCCAGACCGGCGGCCATGGCGGTGGAGGGAGCCCCGTTGAGCAGGGCCCTGCCGTCCACATGGACCTCGCCCGCGTCCCAGCGGTCGATGCCGAAGACCGCGCGGGCGACCTCGGTGCGGCCGGCGCCGACGAGTCCGGCCAGGCCCACGATCTCGCCGCGCCGGACCTCGAAGGAGACGTCGGTGAAGACGCCCTCCCGGGTCAGCCGGCGCACGCCGAGCGCGACCTCGCCGGGCTCGACGTCCTGCTTGGGGTACAGCTCCTCCAGGTCGCGGCCGACCATCCGGCGGACCAGGTCGTCCTCGGTCATGCCGGCCAGCGGCTCGCTGGCGATCCAGGCGCCGTCGCGCAGGGTGGTGACCCGTCGGCAGATCTCGAAGATCTCCTCCAGGCGGTGGGAGATGAACAGGACGGCGGCGCCCTGCTCCCGGAGGGTGCGCACGACGCCGAAGAGCCGGGCGACCTCGCTGCCGGTGAGGGCGGCGGTCGGCTCGTCCATGATCAGGACGCGGGCGTCGAAGGAGAGCGCCTTGGCGATCTCGACGATCTGCTGGTCGGCGATGGACAGTCCGCGCGCCGGGCGGTCGGGGTCGAGTTCGACCCCGAGCCGCCGCATCAGGTCCGCGGTGGCCGCCTGGACGGCCCTGTGGTCGATGCGGCCGAACGCCCGGCGGGGCTGGCGGCCCATGAAGATGTTCTCGGCGATCGACAGGTCCGGGAAGAGCGTCGGCTCCTGGTAGATCACGGCGATGCCGGCGTCCCGGGCGTCGCCGGGGCCGTGGAAGGTCACGGGCTCACCGTCGAGCAGCACCTGGCCGGCATCCGGCCGGTGCACTCCGGCGAGCGTCTTGATGAGGGTGGACTTGCCCGCGCCGTTCTCTCCGGCGAGGGCGTGCACCTCCCCGGCGGACAGCTCCAGGGAGACGTCCCGCAGGGCGCGGACCGCGCCGAAGGACTTGGAGACGTCCTTGAGCGCCAGGACCGGGGCCGGACCCGTGGTGGACGGGTGGGTCATGGGGGCTCCTCGACGACGTCGGCGGGACGGCCCTCCCGACGTCGTGAAAGGTTTCAACTTGGTTGCCGGGACGTTAGGCACCCCACGCATGTCACGTCAATGGGTCCGTATCGAAAAAGTTTCGACGGGGAAGGTCACAACGGAGCCACAGGCAACAGCCTCGACCCTGGGGGTTGACACCCCTGCTCAGGGCTCATAACTTCCGGTGTTGAATCGTTTCACAGCGATCGTTTTCTGAAGACTCTCCGAACCGATGTCACAGGAGCCCGAAGTGACCGACCTCGCCGCGGTGAAGGCCGCGCTCAGGACCCAGGCCGTCGAGACGCCGTCATGGGCGTACGGGAACTCGGGAACCCGGTTCAAGGTGTTCGCCCAGCCGGGGGTGCCCCGCACCCCGTTCGAGAAGCTGGAGGACGCCGCCCAGGTCCACGCGTTCACGGGAGTGGCCCCGACGGTGGCGCTGCACATCCCGTGGGACAAGGTCGAGGACTACGCGGCGCTCGCCAAGTTCGCCGAGGAACGGGGCGTACGCCTGGGCGCGATCAACTCCAACACCTTCCAGGACGACGACTACAGGCTCGGCAGCGTCTGCCACCCCGACGCCGAGGTGCGGCGCAAGGCCGTCGCCCATCTGCTGGAGTGCGTGGACATCATGGACGCGACCGGCTCGGCGGATCTGAAGCTGTGGTTCGCCGACGGCACGAACTATCCCGGGCAGGACGACATCCGCGGCCGCCAGGACCGGCTGGCCGAGGCGCTGGCCGAGGTGTACGAGCGGCTCGGCGACGGGCAGCGGATGCTGCTGGAGTACAAGTTCTTCGAGCCCGCCTTCTACACGACCGACGTCCCGGACTGGGGCACGGCCTACGCCCACTGCCTGAAGCTCGGCCCGAAGGCGCAGGTCGTCGTCGACACCGGGCACCACGCGCCGGGCACCAACATCGAGTTCATCGTCGCCACGCTGCTGCGCGAGGGGAAGCTCGGCGCCTTCGACTTCAACTCGCGCTTCTACGCCGACGACGACCTGATGGTCGGTGCGGCGGACCCCTTCCAGCTCTTCCGGATCATGTACGAGGTGGTGCGCGGCGGCGGGTACTCGCCCGAGGTCGCGTTCATGCTCGACCAGTGCCACAACATCGAGGCCAAGATCCCGGCGATCATCCGTTCGGTGATGAACGTCCAGGAGGCCACCGCGAAGGCGCTGCTCGTGGACCGTGCCGCGCTGGCCTCGGCGCAGGCCGCCGGTGACGTGCTCGGGGCGAACGCCGTGGTCATGGACGCGTACAACACGGATGTGCGGCCGTTGCTGCGGGAGCTGCGGGAGGAGATGGGGCTGGACCCCGATCCGCTGGGGGCGTACTCCCGGTCCGGGTGGGCCGAGCGGATTGTCGCCGAGCGGGTTGGCGGGGAGCAGGCGGGGTGGGGGGCGTGAGGGTTCGGTACGTCGCGGGGTGCGGGTTCGTCGTGGCGTGTCGCGCCCACGCGGCGTGGCCGCACATCGATACGGCCCCGCGCCCCCAGGTGAGTCCGCTCGTCCTCTTCTGATCAGTAAGGAATCTTCATGAGCACCCACCCCGAAGCAGCCGCTCTGCTCGCTCGGTCCCGTCGGCTCGGTTCCGATCCTCGTAACACCAACTACGCCGGCGGCAACACGTCCGCGAAGGGCACCGAGACCGATCCCGTCACCGGCGGTGACGTGGAGCTGATGTGGGTCAAGGGCTCCGGCGGCGACCTGGGCACCCTGACCGAGGCCGGGCTGGCCGTGCTGCGGCTGGACCGGATGCGGGCGCTCGTCGACGTCTATCCGGGTGTCGAGCGCGAGGACGAGATGGTCGCCGCCTTCGACTACTGCCTGCACGGCAAGGGCGGTGCCGCGCCCTCCATCGACACCGCCATGCACGGACTCGTCGAGGCCGCCCACGTCGACCACCTCCACCCCGACTCCGGGATCGCCCTGGCCTGCGCCGCCGACGGTGAGAAGCTCACCGCCGAGTGCTTCGGCGACACCGTGGTGTGGGTGCCCTGGCGGCGGCCCGGCTTCCAGCTGGGGCTGGACATCGCGGCCGTGAAGAAGGCCAACCCGCAGGCCGTCGGCTGTGTGCTCGGCGGTCACGGCATCACCGCCTGGGGCGACACCTCCGAGGAGTGCGAGCGCAACTCCCTGCACATCATCCGCACCGCCGAGGCGTTCCTCGCGGAGAAGGGCGCCGCCGAGCCCTTCGGCGCCGTCGTCGCGGGCTACGAGGCCCTCGACGGCAGCGAGCGGCGCAAGCGGGCCGCGGCCCTCGCGCCGTACGTCCGTGCCCTCGCCTCCCAGGACCGGGCCCAGGTCGGCCACTTCACCGACTCCGACGTCGTCCTCGACTTCCTCGCCCGCGCCGAGCACCCCCGGCTCGCCGCGCTCGGCACCTCCTGCCCGGACCACTTCCTGCGCACCAAGGTCCGCCCGCTGGTCCTGGACCTGCCGCCCACCGCGCCCGTCGAGGACGCGGTCGCACGGCTGCGGGAGCTGCACGCCGCGTACCGCGAGGAGTACGCCGCCTACTACCACCGCCACGCCGAGCCCGACTCCCCCGCCATGCGCGGCGCCGACCCGGCGATCGTGCTCATCCCCGGCGTGGGCATGTTCTCCTTCGGCAAGGACAAGCAGACCGCGCGGGTCGCCGGCGAGTTCTACGTCAACGCGATCAACGTGATGCGCGGCGCCGAGGCGGTGTCGACGTACGCGCCGATCGAGGAGTCGGAGAAGTTCCGCATCGAGTACTGGGCGCTGGAGGAGGCCAAGCTCCAGCGCATGCCGAGGCCCAAGCCCCTGGCCACGCGCGTCGCGCTGGTGACCGGCGCGGGCAGCGGCATCGGCAGGGCCATCGCGCACCGGCTGGTCGCCGAGGGCGCGTGTGTCGTCGTCGCCGACCTCAACGGTGACAACGCCGCCGCAGTCGCCGAGGAGCTGGGCGGGCCGGACAGGGCCGTCGCCGTCACCGTCGACGTGACCTCCGAGGAGCAGATCGCCGAGGCGTTCGAGGCGGCCGCGCTGGCCTTCGGCGGTGTCGACCTCGTGGTGAACAACGCCGGCATCTCCATCTCCAAGCCACTGCTGGAGACCTCCGCCAAGGACTGGGACCTCCAGCACGACATCATGGCCCGCGGCTCCTTCCTGGTGTCCCGGGAGGCCGCGCGGATGATGATCGCGCAGGGCCTGGGCGGCGACGTCGTCTACATCGCCTCCAAGAACGCCGTCTTCGCCGGCCCGAACAACATCGCCTACTCCGCCACCAAGGCCGACCAGGCGCACCAGGTGCGCCTCCTCGCCGCCGAGCTGGGCGAGCACGGCATCCGGGTCAACGGCGTCAACCCCGACGGGGTGGTGCGCGGCTCCGGGATCTTCGCCGCAGGCTGGGGCGCCCAGCGCGCCGCGACGTACGGCATCGAGGAGGACAAGCTCGGCGAGTTCTACGCCCAGCGGACCATCCTCAAGCGCGAGGTGCTGCCCGAGCACGTCGCGAACGCCGTGTTCGCGCTCACCGGCGGCGACCTCACCCACACCACCGGGCTGCACGTCCCCGTCGACGCCGGCGTCGCGGCCGCCTTCCTTCGGTGAGCGGCTCCGTGAAGGCGTACGCCGCGGTCGACCTCGGCGCGTCCAGCGGACGTGTCATGGTCGGCCGCGTCGGGCCGGACAGCCTGGAGCTGACCGAGGCGCACCGGTTCGCCAACCGGCCGGTGCGCACCCCGGAGGGGCTCCGCTGGGACGTCCTCGCCCTCTACGCCGGGGTCCTCGACGGACTGCGCGCGGGCGGGCGGGTGGACTCCGTCGGCATCGACAGCTGGGCCGTGGACTACGGGCTGCTGGACGCCGACGGCGCCCTGCTCGGCAACCCCGTGCACTACCGCGACGCCCGTACGGAGGGTGTCGCGGAGAAGGTGTGGGCCACTGTGCCCGCGGAGGAGCTGTACGCGGCCACGGGCCTGCAGTACGCGCCGTTCAACACCCTGTACCAGCTGACGGCGGCCCGGTCCTCCCGGCAGTTCGCCCAGGCCGAGCGGCTGCTGCTCATCCCCGACCTGCTGACGTACTGGCTCACCGGTGAGCAGGGCACCGAACTCACCAACGCCTCGACGACGCAGCTGATCGACCCGCGCACCCGCGACTGGTCGCACGATCTGGCGGCGCGGCTCGGTATCGGTCTGGAGCTGTTCGCGCCGCTGCGCCGGCCGGGCGACCCGGCGGGTCTGCTGCGGCCCGAGGTGCTGGAGGAGACCGGGCTCGGCGGGCCGGTGCCGGTGACCGCGGTCGGTTCGCACGACACCGCCTCCGCGGTGGCCGCCGTGCCGGCCCGGGACGGCGAGCGGTTCGCCTACATCTGCACCGGCACCTGGTCGCTGGCCGGCCTGGAGCTGGACGCGCCGGTGCTGACGGAGGAGAGCCGGGCCGCCAACTTCACCAACGAGCTGGGGCTGGACGGCACGGTCCGCTACCTGCGCAACATCATGGGCCTGTGGCTGCTCCAGGAGTGCCTGCGCGCCTGGGGCGAGCCGGATCTGGGCGGGCTGCTGCTCCGGGCGGCCAAGGTTCCGGCGCTGCGGTCGGTGGTGGACGCGGGCGACTCCGCGTTCCTCGCGCCGGGCCGGATGCCGGAGCGGATCGCCGAGGCCTGCCGGGCCTCGGGGCAGCCGGTGCCCCAGTCGCCCGCCGAGATCACCCGGTGCATCCTCGACTCCCTGGCGCTGGCCCACCGCGAGGCCGTCGCGGACGCCGTACGGCTCGCGGACCGGCCGGTGGACGTGGTGTACGTCGTCGGGGGCGGCACCCGCAACGCGCTGCTGTGCCAGCTCACCGCCGACGCCTGCGGGCTGCCCGTGGTGACCGGCCCGACGGAGGCCGCCGCCCTCGGCAACGTGCTGGTCCAGGCCCGGTCGCACGACCTGGTCCGGGACCTCGCGGAGGGGCGCCGGCTGCTCACCCGCACCCAGCCGTCGACGCGCTACGAGCCGCGGGGCGACACCGCCCGGTGGCGGGAGGCCGCGGCCCGGCTCGCCGGGGCCTGAAAGCAAGCCGACCCCCGGCACGCCGGGGCCCGTTCGAGGCCCCGGCGGGACCGGGGCCCCGCACTACTCTGCACTCATCCGATGATCGACAAAGGAGCCGCGATGCGAGTCGCTCTGTTCCTCACCTGTGTCAACGACACGCTCTATCCGGACACCGGGCGCGCCGTGGTGAAGCTGCTGACCAGGCTGGGTGTCGAGGTCGACTTCCCGATGGCGCAGACCTGCTGCGGGCAGGCGCACTACAACACCGGCTACCGGCACGGCGCGGAGCCGCTGGCCCGGCGCTTCTGCGAGGTCTTCGCGGAGTACGAGGCGATCGTCACGCCCTCCGGGTCGTGCGGGGCGATGGTGCGGGAGCTGTATCCGAGGATGGGTGAGCGGGCCCGGGCGGAGGGCCGCGGCGACTCGCTCGCGGCGACCCTCGCGCCGGTGGTGCCCAAGACGTACGAACTGACGGAGTTCCTGGTGGACGTGCTGGGCGTGACGGACGTCGGCGCCTACTACCCGCACCGGGTGACCTACCACCCCGCCTGTCACGGGCTGCGCGGACTGGGGTTGCTGGACCGGCCCGAGCGGCTGCTGCGCGCGGTGAAGGGGATCGACCTGGTCGAACTGCCGGGCGCCGACGAGTGCTGCGGCTTCGGCGGCACGTTCGCCGTGAAGAACTCCGACGTCTCCGCGGCGATGGGCGCCGACAAGGTGCGCAACGCCGAGTCGACGGGCGCCGAGGTGCTGTGCTCGGCCGACAACTCCTGTCTGATGCACATCGGCGGGACGATGGCCCGGCTCTCCACCGGGATGCGGCCCGTGCACATCGCGGAGATCCTGGCGAGCACGGAGGAGGAACCGGCCGCATGAGCGGAACGTACCTGGGGATGCCGGCCTTCCCGGCGGCCGCCGCCGAGGCGGTGAACGACCCGACCCTGCGCGGCAATCTGCGCCACGCCACCCACACCATCCGCGGCAAGCGGGCCAAGGCGGTGGCGGAGCTGTCGGACTGGGACGAGCTGCGGGACGCGGGAGCCCGCATCAAGGACCACACACTCCGTCATCTGGACCGCTATCTGGTGCAGTTGGAGGAGTCGGTGACCGCGGCGGGCGGTGTCGTGCACTGGGCCGCGGACGCCGACGAGGCCAACCGGATCGTCGCGGACCTGGTGAAGGCGACCGGGGAGAGCGAGGTCGTCAAGGTCAAGTCGATGGCCACGCAGGAGATCGGCCTCAACGAGGCCCTGGAGGCGGAGGGCATCGGCGCCTACGAGACCGATCTCGCCGAGCTGATCGTGCAGTTGGGCAAGGACCGGCCCTCGCACATCCTGGTCCCCGCCATCCACCGCAACCGGGGCGAGATCCGGGACATCTTCGCCCGGGAGATGGGCGAGTGGGGCCGCCCGGCGCCCGACGGTCTCACCGACACGCCCGCCGAACTCGCCGAGGCCGCGCGGCTGCACCTGCGGGAGAAGTTCCTGCGCGCCAAGGTCGGCGTCTCCGGCGCCAACTTCATGGTCGCCGAGACCGGCACCCTGGTGGTGGTGGAGTCCGAGGGCAACGGCCGGATGTGCCTGACCCTGCCCGAGACGCTGATCTCGGTGGTCGGCATCGAGAAGGTCGTGCCGACCTGGCGCGACCTGGAGGTCTACCTCCAGACCCTGCCGCGCTCCTCCACCGCCGAGCGGATGAACCCGTACACCAGCATGTGGACGGGTACGACGGACGGCGACGGCCCCGGGGAGTTCCATCTGGTCCTCCTCGACAACGGCCGCACCGACACCCTCGCCGACGAGGTCGGCCGCCAGGCGCTGCGCTGCATCCGCTGCTCGGCCTGCCTCAATGTCTGCCCGGTGTACGAGCGCGCGGGCGGGCACGCGTACGGCTCGGTCTACCCGGGCCCGATCGGCGCCATCCTCAGTCCTCAACTGCGGGGCACGGCAAGCGAGGTCGACGCCTCCCTGCCGTTCGCGTCCTCGCTGTGCGGCGCCTGCTACGAGGTGTGTCCCGTAGCCATCGACATCCCCGAGGTGCTGGTGCATCTGCGGGAACGGGTCGTCCAGGGCGGGGAGGCCGTCCGGGGCGGCAACAAGGTGGTGCTGAAGCCGGCGAAGGGGCACGCCGCCGAGCGGGCGGCGCTGCGGGCGGCGGGCTGGGCGTTCTCCAGCCCGGCCGCGCTGGCCACCGGGCAGCGGCTCGCCTCGCGCACCCGGCGGCTGCACCCGCGCAGGCTGCCCGGGCCCGGCAAGGCGTGGAGCGGCACGCGGGAGCTGCCCGCAGTACCTCCCGAGCCGTTCCGGGACTGGTGGAAGCGCACGCACGGCGGAAAGGACACGGCCAAGTGAGCAGCAGGGAAAGGGTCCTGGGCCGGGTACGCCGGGCCCTGGCCGACGTGACCCCGGACGAGCGGCCGTACGAGGAGGCGGTGGCGCGGGACTATCTGCGCGAGCACGGGTCGCTCGGGGTCGAGCGGACGGTGGATCTGCTGGCGGAGAACCTGGCGGAGTACCGGGCGATCGTGCACCGCACGGACGAGGTCGAACTGCGCAGCCTGATCGGGGGGTTGCTGGCCGCGCGGGGGGCGCGGCAGGTGCTCGTGCCGCCGGGACTCCCGCCGGAGTGGATGCCGGCCGCCGGTCCCACGCGGGTGCACGACAGGGCGGTGAGCACCGCGCGCGAGCTGGACGAGGTCGACAGCGTCGTCACCGGCTGCGCCCTAGCGATCGCCGAGACCGGCACCATCGTCCTCGACGGCTCCCCCGACCAGGGGCGCCGCCGGATCACGCTGGTGCCCGATCACCACATCTGCGTGGTCCGGGTCCCCGAGCAGGTCGTCGCGTCGGTCCCGCAGGCGCTGGAGCGCCTCGATCCGCTCCGTCCGCAGACCTGGATCTCGGGCCCTTCGGCGACGAGTGACATCGAGCTGGACCGCGTGGAGGGGGTCCACGGTCCGCGCACCCTGGAGGTGGTGTTGGTCGGCTCACCGGCGGACGAGGCGTAGCGGCGGGGTCCGCCGTTCGCCGGGCCCGGAGTGCGGCCGGGCGCGCGGCCGTTGGCGTGTGGCCGTGATCCGGTTCGAACGGGTCGCGGGGCGCGGCTCAGGCGCTCTTGGGCCTGCGGGTCGCCTCGCGGCCCAGGATGCCGAAGGCCCACCGCTCGTTGAAGCCGGCGACGAAGCCGATCGCGCACCAGAAGCCCCAGAAGTCGGTGCCCTTGGCCGCCGACCCCGGGTTCTGGGCGGACGGGCAGATCTCGGCGGCGGTGGCCGGTACCGCGAAGACCGGGACCAGACCCCCGCTGAGCAGGAAGTACACCGCGAGCGCGAGGATCCAGCCGACGACCACCCGGTACACGCCCTCGTGCCGCATGCTGCGGGCCATCTGGCCGGGCACGATCAGCCCTTCCCTGGAACTGTTCTGACGTTTCGTCAGCTGCTCCGCGTTGCCCCGCAGCCGCACCAGGACACTGAGCACCGCGCCGAACGCGCCGACCCCGCCGCACACGAACGCACCCAGCAGATGCCAGCGGTTGGTGCAGTTGAGGGTGACGCCGAGCGCCTGGAGCAGGCCCACGCCCCACAGCAGCGGAACCACCAGCAGCACCAGACTCGCGGCGCAGCCCAGGGTGAGGCCGACGTTGAGGCCGCGGCTGACGGCGATCGCGCTGTCCTGGGCGAGCCGTCCGCGCAGGTCGGCGATCTCCTCGTCGAGGTACTCGGCCAGATGGTCGTCGGGTTTGACGTCGCCGAGCCGTGGATCGGCGAGCGCGTTGCCGAGGACGCGCTGCACGGTGACGCGTGCCGAGATCCGGGTGTTGTGCTCGAAGGCCCGCTGCGAGGCTCCGTACAGGAGCTGCATCTGAAGCTGCTGTTCGGGATAGAGGTCGCCGAACTTCGCGTAGACCGGGCCGAGTCCGGCCGGCACCAGGTCGGTCAGCCCCTCCGGGCGCAGTTCTGTCTCCGCCCCCTCGACCGATTCCCGCATGCCCTGCCACCACGTGCGGTGGCGTCCCCCGTCGACCGTCGTCATGAGGTACCTGTATCGCCGTCGGCGACGGCCCGGAAGGCGGCGCGCCGCACCGGTGCCGTGACGGTTGTCACGGGTGTGTCACTTCCGCAGGCCCTTGTCCTCCAGGTGGGTCCGAGCCATGCCGGAGGCCAACCGCCTTCTGCTGTCGGCCTGTTGGGTCAGGGCCGCGAGGCAGCCGTCGGGAGGCGCGGTCATCGCTCCAGTGCACCGGGCGCGCGGCGCGGCCCGTCGTGGTGACCCGTCCGGGGTGCCGCCGGTGCCGGCCGGAGGCGGCCGCCGCGGGCGGCCGGAGGTCACTTCGTACCGGCGGCGTCCAGCAGCGCGGTGACGGTGACCGTGAGGAGGCCGTCCAGCGTCTCGATGCAGGCCCCGGCGCGGGCGCTCGCCCCGTCGAAGACCAGCATCAGCTGGCGGGCGAGCAGCTCCGGGTCGTGCGCGCCGCCCTGTTCGGCCTGGGCGCGGAGGTACTCCCGCAGGCGGTCCTTCACCGTGCGGGCGACGGTGCTCGCGGGGTGTGCGGGGTCCTTCAGCTCGACCAGCGCGGCCAGGAAGGCGCAGCCGAGGTAGCCGGGCTCGGCGGATGCGCCCTCCAGCCGTTCGAAGAGGCCGAGGATCCGCTCACGGGGCGTGCCGGCCTCCTCGGGCGCGGGCACCAGCCGTGCCTCGTACGCCGGGATCCGCCGCTCCAGGCTCGCCGCCAGCACCTCGTCCTTGCCGGCGAAGAGCTGGTACATGGAGCGCTTGGAGACGCCGGCGGACCGGCACAGCGCCTCGACGCCGACGGAGACGCCGTCGCGGTAGAACAACTCGGCGGCCGAATCGAGGAGCCGGTCCCTGGTGGACGCCTTGTCTGTGGCCATACGGCGAGGTTACCGCGGAGTCGACATCAATGGAAACCGATCGGTATCCCCCTCGTCCCAGGTCGGACCGGGGCGTGACACGAGCGCTGAACAAGCGCTTAGATAGTGCCGTGGCCCCGCCCTCGGGGCCGCCCGCATCCCCGTCCTCGGGGCCCGCACCGCCGCCGACCTGGAGGCTTTCGTTGTTCACATCCGTCGACGACGTCTCCGCGCGCCTGAGCGAGACCGGCTATCTCGCCTCGCCCGCGGTCGCCACGACCGTCTTCCTCGCCGACCGGCTGGGCAAGCCGCTGCTGGTGGAGGGCCCTGCCGGGGTCGGCAAGACGGAGCTGGCCAAGGCCGTCGCCCAGGTCGCCGGCGCCCGGCTCGTCCGCCTCCAGTGCTACGAGGGCGTGGACGAGTCGCGCGCCCTGTACGAGTGGAACCACGCCAAGCAGTTGCTACGCATCAGCGCGGGCCGCGACGAGTCCTGGGACGAGACCCGCACCGACATCTTCAGCGAGGAGTTCCTGCTCCCCCGCCCGCTGCTCACGGCGATCCGCGGCGACGAGCCAAAGGTGCTGCTGATCGACGAGACCGACAAGGCGGACGTGGAGGTGGAGGGCCTGCTGCTGGAGGTGCTCAGCGACTTCCAGGTCACGGTGCCCGAACTCGGTACGGTCACCGCGACCCGCCGCCCCTTCGTCGTCCTGACCTCCAACGCCAGCCGTGAGCTCTCCGAGGCACTGCGCCGCCGCTGCCTCTTCCTGCACATCGGCTTCCCCGACGAGGAGTTGGAGCGGCGGATCGTACGGCTGAAGGTGCCGGGGCTGGACGAGGCGCTGACCCGGTCGGTGGTGCGCGTGGTGGGTGCGCTGCGGGCGATGGACCTGCGCAAGCTGCCGTCGGTCGCGGAGACGATCGACTGGGCGCGCACCCTGCTCGCCCTGGGCGCGGACACCCTGGACGAGTCCGTCGTACGGGACAGCCTCGGCGTTCTGCTGAAGCACCGGGACGACATCCTCAAGGCCGCGGCCAAACTCGATCTGGACGCCCTGTGACCACGCCCGCCGGGGTCACCGAGCGGCTGACCTCGCTGGTCGCGGCCCTGCGCGCGCACGGTGTCCGGATCGGCACGGGGGAGACGGTGGACGCGGCCGAGGCCGTGGCGGCGCTGGGCCTCGCGGACCGGGAGCGGCTGCGGGAGGGCCTGGCGGCGACCCTGCTGCACGGCACCGCCCAGCGGACGGTGTTCGACCCGGTCTTCGACCTGTACTTCCCGCGCGGTGTCGGCGCGCCCGAGCGCGCGTCGGCGGACCGGGAGGAACTGCGCGACCGGCTGGCCGCCGCGCTCGCCGCCGACGACCGTACGCTGATGGGGCGGTTGGCGATGGAGGCCGTCGACGGGTTCGGCGGCTACGGCTCCTCGCCCGCCTCCGACGGCTGGTCGTCGTACCAGGCGCTGGACCGGCTGCGCCCGCAGACCCTGCTGGCCCGGGTCCGGGACGACGTCCGCGCCCGGGGCGGCAGCCAGGGGTTCACGGACCGGCTGCTGGAGGACGAGATCCGGCGGCGCATCGAGGCGTTCCGCGCCCTGGTGGCGGTGGAGGCGCGGCGCCGGGTGGCGGAGCGGCGCGATCGGGACGAGATCGCCCGGCGCGCGGTGGCCCCGACCGCGGACCGGGTCGACTTCCTCTTCGCGGGCAAGGCCCAACTCGCCGAGCTGCGCCGGGCGGTCCAGCCCCTCGCCCGCAAGCTCGCCACGCGCCTGGCGGCCCGCAGGCGCCGGGCCTCGCGGGGCTCGATCGATCTGCGGCGCACCCTGCGCGGTTCGCTGTCGACGGGTGGGGTGCCGATGCGGCCGGTGCTGCGCCGGCGGCGGCCCGCCCGCCCCGAACTGGTGCTGCTGTGCGATGTGTCGGGCTCGGTCTCCGGCTTCTCCGACTTCACCATGCTGCTGGTCCAGGCCCTGCACGACCAGTTCAGCAAGGTGAGGGTGTTCGCCTTCGTCAACCGCGTCGACGAGGTGACCGCCCTGCTCTCGCACGGCACCGCCGACGCCGAGGGCCTCGGCGCCCGCATCCGGGCCGAGGCCACCCTCACCGGCTGGCACGGCAGCAGCGACTACGGCATGGCCCTCGGCGAGTTCGCCGAGCGGTACGGCGCCGCGGTCGGCCCGCGCACCACGGTGTTCGTGCTCGGCGACGCGCGCACCAACATGGCCGACCCGAACCTGCCCGCGCTCCGGCGGATCGCCGCCGCGGCGCGGCGGGTGTACTGGCTCAACCCCGAGGGGACGGCGAGCTGGGGCACCGGCGATTCGGCGGCGCCCGAGTACGCCGGGCTGGTGGAGATGCACGAGTGCCGCAACACCCGGCAGCTCAGCGGCCTGGTGGCCCGGCTGCTACCGGTGTGATCAGGCCGCCAGCTGCGGGTAGAGCGCCCCGAGGTCCGCGGCCAGTCCGGCCTTGACCCGGCGGCTGATGTCGTCGGCGAGCACCTCGTAGGCGCCGGCCTCGATGCCGTCGAGGGCCTGGGCCGCGACGCTCTCCGCGGTGGACTTCGGGGCGTCGACGCCCGTGGTCATGTCGGTGTCGACGTAGCCGACGTGCAGACCGGTCACCTCGATGCCGCGCGGCTTGAGGTCGAGGCGCAGCGAGTTGGTCTGGGACCACAGGGCGGCCTTGGAGGCGCTGTAGGACCCGGCGAGCCCGACCCACGACAGCACGGAGTGGACGTTGAGGAGGTGCCCGCCGCCGTTGCGTTCGATGACGGGGACGAAGGCGCGGGTGACCAGGAGCGGGCCGTAGAAGTTGGTCTCGAACTCGCGGCGCACGTCGTCGACGGAGGACTCCAGGAAGTTGGCGTTCACGCTCGCGCCCGCGTTGTTGATCAGCAGGGTGACGTCCTGCGCCCGCTCGGCGGCGGCCGCGACGGAGGCGGGGTCGCCGACCTCCAGGGCCAGCGGCACGGCGTCCGGGTGGGTGACCGTCCGCGGGTCGCGGGCGGTGGCGTACACCTTCTTCGCGCCCCGCTCGTACAGGGCGGTGACCAGGGCGCGGCCGATCCCTCGGCTGCCCCCGGTGACCAGGGCTGTGGATCCTTCGATGGCGGTCATGGTGACTCTCCCGTTTCGGCACGGCAAGGACGGACGCCGAGACCCGGAAACCGATCGGTTTACAAGCTCGTACGACGAGAGTAAACCGATCGGTTTCCCAGGGCAAGGCAGGGTGGCTTCCCGCAGAAACCTCAGGGTCCGTCCCTGATGACCCGACGTGTCCGGCTGCCTACGCTCGAAGGAGGCGAAGGGGGAGGTCATGAAGGCAGTGGTGCAGGACAGGTACGGCTCGGCCGACGTGCTGGAGTTCGGTGAGATCGACCGGCCGGTCCCGGGCCCCGGCGAGGTGCTGGTGCGGGTGCACGCGGCCTCGGTCAACGCCTACGACTGGCACTTCATGCACGGCGACCCGAAGCTGGCGCGCGGGATGATGGGGCTGCGCGCGCCCCGGGCCCGGGTCAGGGGGCGGGACTTCGCGGGCGTCGTGGAACAGGTGGGCGCGGGGATCACCGACCTCGGGGCCGGCGACGAGGTGTTCGGCGAGGCGGACGGCGCCTTCGCCGAGTACGTGTGCGCGCCGGGCGGCTCGGTGGGCCCCAAGCCGTCCAACCTCACCTTCGAGCAGGCCGCGGCGATCCCCCTCGCGGGGAACACCGCGCTGATCGGGATACGGGACGTCGCGGCGGTGCGCGAGGGGCAGACCCTCCTGGTCAACGGCGCCTCGGGCGGCGTCGGCACCTTCGCCGTGCAGCTCGGCAAGGCGTACGGGGCGGAGGTGACCGCGGTGTGCAGCGCGCGCAACGCCGACATGGCCCGCTCGCTCGGCGCGGACCATGTCCTCGACTACGCCCGCGAGGACTTCACCCGCGCCGGCAAGCGCTACGACGCGGTGCTGGACCTGGTCGGCAACCACTCACTGGCGGCGTTCCGGCGCGCGGTCACCCCGAACGGCCGCCTCGTGCTGTCCGGCGGCGGGGTCTACGAAGGCGGCAGCCTGGTCGGCCCGATGGGGCTGTTCGTGCGGCGGCGGCTGGCGGCGCCCTTCGCGCGTCAGCGGCTGCTCGAACTCCCCGCGCACCAGAGCAAGGAGAACCTGGCGGCCCTCAAGGAGCTCGCCGAGTCCGGGCGCCTGGCTCCGGTGGTGGAGCGGACGTACCCCCTGAGCGAGGCGGCCGAGGCCATCCGCTATCTGGAGGTGGAGCACGCGCGCGCGAAGGTCGTCATCACCGTCCGAGGGTGACGGCGCCTGGGCGTTCAGTCCTTGGCCTTGGCGTACTCCGTGGCCATCGTGCCCGCGAAGTCGTACACGACCACCTGTTCGTCGCCCACGACCCAGGCGTCGTGCCCGGGCGGGATGACGAAGACGTCGCCCGGTCCGACCTCGGCCTCGCCGCCGTCGTCCATCCGGACGTGCATCCTGCCCTGGACGACATAGCCGTTGTGGTGGACCTCGCAGCTCTCGGTCCCGGCGATCGGCGCCACGGACTCGGACCAGCGCCAACCCGGTTCGAACGTCCCTACGGCGAAATCGAGTCCGGTCAGGTGGACGGCCTCCAGATGCCCTCGTGGGAAATCGCGCCGCTCGTCCGGCTTTTCGAGCATCTTCACTTCGATCATCACGGCTCCCCTTCCGGCCGAGTTCGGTACCGAGGGGTCCGCACTCCGTCTCCGGGCCACCGCCGGGCGGCCGCGCCACGGCCGGACCCCACTTTCCATCGTCCGCCTGTCCCCACACCACCGCCATACGGACCAGGGCCTCGGGGCGAGGGCGCCGGCCGGCGCCCCGGGGCCACCGGCGGCGCCGGGCCCCCGTGTCAGCCGACGTCCCCGCACAGCCGGGCGAACCGTTCGGCGTCGATGTTTCCGCCCGAGAGGATCACACCGACCCGGTGCGGCAGCACGCCGGCCCGACCGGAGAGAAGGGCGGCGAGAGGTGTGGCGCCGCTCGGCTCGACGACGATCTTCAGGCGCTCGAAGGCGAAGCGCATCGCGTCCCGGATCTCGTCGTCGGTGACCAGGGCGACGGCGTCGACGAGGTGCCGGTTGACGGAGAAGGTGAGTTCGCCGGGGGTGTGCAGGGCCTGGCCGTCGGCGATGGTCCTGGGCACCGGGATCTCGACGCGCCGACCCGCCTCCAGGGACCGCTTGGTGTCGTCCCCCGCCTCGGGCTCGACCCCGATCAGCCGCAGGCCGGGGTGGAGGCCCTTCGCCGCCGTACCGCTGCCGGCGATGAGCCCGCCGCCGCCGACCGGGACGATCAGCGCGTCCAGTGCGCCGGTCTCTTCGAGGAGTTCCAGTGCCGCCGTGCCCTGCCCTGCCATGACGTGGGGGTGCTCGTAGGGCGGGATGAGGGCGAGGCCCCGCTCGGCGGCGAGGGCCTCGGCGATGGCGACCCGGTCCCCGGTGTAGCGGTCGTAGGTGACGATCTCGGCGCCGTACGCCTCGGTCGCCTGGCGTTTGGAGGGCGGGGCGTCCTCGGGCATGACGATCACGGCGGTGGTGCCGAGTTCCCGGGCGGCCAGGGCTACGGCCTGGGCGTGGTTTCCGGAGGAGTAGGCGGCGATGCCGCGGGCGAGCTGCTCCGGCGCCAGCCGGGAGGCGGCGTTGTAGGCGCCGCGGAACTTGAAGGCGCCGACCCGCTGGAAGTTCTCGCACTTGAGGTGGACCTCGGCGCCGACGAGGTCGTCGAGGGTGCGCGAGCGCAGGACCGGGGTGCGGTGGGCGACTTTCTTGAGGCGCTCGGCCGCGTCGCGGATGTCGTCGAGGGTGATGGGGGGCGGGGTGGTCGTCACGCGTCTCCTCCGGGGGAGTCGGGAGTCGGGCCGGTCGTGGCGCGCGCCTGGGAGAGGTAGCTGTAGGCGGTGGCGCGGGAGATGCCGAGCCGGGCGGCGACGTGTTCGACGGCGCGCCGTACGGCGAACACGCCCCGTACGTCCAGTCCGCGGAACAGTTCGAGGCGCCGGTCGCGGTCCAGCTCCGCCCAGCCGCGGTTCTGGCGGAGCTGGTGGGCGTCGAGGATGGCGTCGACGACGGAGTCGATGTCGTTGCCGAAGGTGGTGACCGGGGCCTCGGCGGGGTCCCGGCCGACGCCGGCCAGGGCGCCGAGCAGAGCGTGGGCCTCGTTGACGGCGGTGACGTCCAGGTTGACGCAGAGGGCGCCGAAGACCTCGCCGGTGGAGTCCCGCAGGAGGAGCGTGGACGCCTTCACCAGCGCCCCCGTGCCGGTCCGGGTGACGTAGTTCAGCTCGTCCTCGGCGTCCGGGCCGCGGGCGACCATGCGCAGGCCGATCTCGCTCATCGCCCCGCCGACGGACCGCCCGGTCACGGTGCCGGCGACCGCCACGACGGACCGCTCCGGACGCCGATAGTCGTGCAGGACGACCTCGCACAGCGGCCCGAAGGTCGCCACGAGCCCGTCCACGACCGGCGTCAGCGCGGCGATGACCGCGTCCCGCTCGGAGTCCAGGGCCACCTCGGCCGCCATCACAAGCTCCCGACCGTCGAGCACACCAACACGGCCAGACTACATGTCCAGCCGATGGACGAACAGTCCAATCCCGTTCGTCGAGCGCCGACGAAGCGCGGAAAACGCTTTCCGACACCGGGATGTTACCGGTAACATCCCCATCACCACCGAGTCATCGAGCCGCCCAACCGCCCCTCCCCGCAAGCTCGCAGACCTCCCCTCCCCGGCCGCCCCCACACCACTGCGAGCCGCACATCCGCCCGCCCGTACCCGCGAAAGGGAAGCTCCCGCATGCCTGCCCTGACGACGACGTCCGACGGTTTCCTGCTGCGCGGCGAGCCGCTGCGCATCATCTCCGGCGCCCTGCACTACTTCCGGGTCCACCCCGGCCACTGGGCCGACCGGCTGCGCAAGGCACGCCTAATGGGTCTCAACACCGTGGAGACCTACGTGCCGTGGAACCTCCACCAGCCCGACCCCGACGGCCCCCTGGTCCTCGACGGCATCCTCGACCTGCCCGGTTTCCTGGGCCTCGCCCACGCCGAGGGGCTGAACGTCGTCCTGCGTCCCGGCCCGTACATCTGTGCCGAGTGGGACGGCGGCGGCCTGCCGTCCTGGCTCGTCTCCGACCCCGGCATCCGGCCGCGCAGCTCCGACCCCCGCTTCACCGGCGCCGTCGACCGCTACCTCGACCTCCTCGTCCCGCCGCTGCTCCCGCACCTGGCCGCGGCGGGCGGGCCCGTGATCGCCGTACAGGTGGAGAACGAGTACGGCGCCTACGGCGACGACACCGCCTACCTGAAGCACCTGGAGCGGGCCCTGCGCGACCGCGGTGTGGAGGAACTGCTCCTCACCTGTGACCAGGCCATCCCCGAACACCTGGCGGCGGGCGGCCTGCCCGGGGTCCTCGCGACGGGCAACTTCGGCTCCCGGATCGACCGGAACCTGGCGGAACTCCGTGCCCACCAGCCGCAAGGCCCGCTGATGTGCATGGAGTTCTGGATCGGCTGGTTCGACCACTGGGGCGGGCCGCACCACGGCCGGGACGCCGCCGACGCCGCCGCCGACCTGGACCGGCTGCTGTCGGCCGGGGCGTCCGTCAACATCTACATGTTCCACGGCGGCACCAACTTCGGCCTCACCAACGGCGCCAACCACCACCACGCCTACGCCCCGACCGTCACCTCCTACGACTACGACGCCCCGCTGACCGAGCACGGCGACCCCGGCCCGAAGTACCGCGCGTTCCGCGAGGTCATCGCCCGCCACGCACCGGTGCCGGACGAACCCGTCCCCGCGCCCTCACCCAAACTCACGCCCACCGACGTCGAGTTGACCCATCGGGCCGCGCTGCTGCCGTCGGCCGCCCGTACCGCGCCCGTGCGCGCCGAGGGCGACCCGCCGACGATGCACGCCCTGGGACTGCGCGCCGGGCATGCGCTGTACCGCACGACGCTGCCCGAACCGGGCGACCGGCTGCTGCGCTTCACGGGCGGAGTGGGCGACCGCGCCCAGGTGTTCGTGGACGGCGCCCCGGCCGGCGTGCTGGAACGCGAGCGCTCCGAGGAGCTGCTGCCCGTGCGGGTGCCGCGCGCCGGTGCCGTCCTCGACGTCCTGGTGGAGAACCAGGGCGGGGTCAACTACGGCCCGCGCATCGGCGCCCCCAAGGGACTGCTGGGCCCGGTCACCGCCGACTCCGCACCGCTGCACGGCTGGGACTGCCATCCGCTGCCGCTGACGGACCCGGGCGAACCGGAGTTCAGCCCGGCCGTCTCCGACGTCTGCGCCGAACCGGCCTTCCACCGGGGCACGTTCGAGGTGGAGACCCCCGCGGACGCGTTCCTGGCCCTGCCCGGCTGGGTCAAGGGCCACGCCTGGGTGAACGGCTTCGCCCTCGGCCGCTACTGGAACCGCGGCCCTCAGCGCACCCTGTACGTGCCCGCCCCGGCGCTCCGCCCCGGCACCAACGAGCTGATCCTGCTGGAACTGCACGGCACCACCACCGCCCGCGCCCTGCTCACCGACACCGCCGACCTGGGACCGGAGAAGCACTCGTGAATCACCGTCTGCGCGCGGGCGCGCCGCTGCCTCCCCCGCCGTCCGGCCATCTGCCCTTCACCGACGCGCCGGGCGTCCCCGACCCCGTCGAGGTCACGGGCCGCTGGTTCACCCGCGGCGGCCGGCCCTGGTTCCCGGTCTCCGGCGAGTTCCACTACTCCCGCATGGACAGCGGGAGTTGGGAGGAGGAGCTGCTGAAGACGAAGGCGGGCGGGGTGACCGCCGTGGCGAGCTATGTCATCTGGATCCACCACGAGGAGGTCGAGGGCCGGGTCCGCTTCGACGGCGACCGCGACCTGCGCCGCTTCGCCGAACTGTGCGCCCGGCACGGCCTGGACTTCGTGCCGCGTATCGGCCCCTGGTGCCACGCCGAGGTCCGCAACGGGGGCCTGCCCGACTGGCTGCTCGCCCGCGACTGCGTGCCGCGCACCGACGACCCGGGCTATCTGGAGCCCGTGCGGGCCTGGTTCGCGGCGATCGCGGAGCAACTGCGCGGCCTGGACCGGGCGCACGGCGGCCCGGTCGTCGCCGTCCAGATCGAGAACGAGCTGTACGACCAGCCCGGCCACCTCCTCACCCTGAAGCGGACGGCGCAGGACGCCGGACTGAGCGCGCCGCTGTGGACGTCGACCGCCTGGGGCGGGGTCCAGCTCCCCGCCGACGAGCTGCTGCCGCTGTACGGCGGCTATCCGGAGACCTTCTGGACCGAGTGGGACGGCGGCTGGCCCGACACCTGCCGCAAGCACTTCTTCTTCACCGACCAGCGCGACGACGAGGGCATCGGCGCCGATCTGCGGCCCCTCACCGCCGGCGGCGGCGAACCCGCCCCGACGGACCGGTTCCCCTGGGCCACCTGCGAGCTCGGGGGCGGCATGGCGGTGGCGTACCACCGCCGGCCGCGGGTGGAGGCGGCTGATGTGGCCGCGCTCGGGCTGACCAAGATCGGTTGCGGATCGGTCTGGCAGGGCTACTACATGTTCCACGGCGGCACCAACCCGCCCGGCGAGCTGACCGGCCTCCAGGAGTCCCACGCCACCGGCTACCCCAACGACCTGCCCCGGCTGACGTACGACTTCCAGGCGCCGCTGGGCGAGTTCGGGCAGTACCGGCCCTCGTACCACGAACTGCGCCTCCAGCACCTGATGCTGGCCGAGTTCGGGCACCGGATCGCCCCCATGCGGTCGGTGCTCCCCGAGCGGCTGCCGAGCGGTCAGCACGACCGGGACACCCTGCGCTGGGCGGTCCGCTGCGACGGCGGCTCGGGCTTCCTCTTCGTCAACAACCACCAGCCGCACGAGCCGCTGCCGGAACACCCGGAGACGAGGTTCGCCGTCGAACTCGGCGGCGACGGAACGGAACTGGAGTTCCCGAGCGCCGCGGTGACCGTCCCGTCCGGCGCGTACTTCTGCTGGCCGCTGCGGCTGGAGGTGGGCGGGCTGCGGCTGGAGTGGGCCTCCGCGCAGCCCGTGTGCACGGTCCAGGACCACGGGCGCACGGTCCTGGTGCTGGCCGCCACCGACGGCATCACGCCCGAACTCGCCCTGGAAGCGGCCACGGTGAGCACGGTCGACGCCCCGGGCGCGCAGGTCGGGCACGCGGACGGCCGGATCCTGGTGACGGGGGTGCGTCCCGGCACCGACGCCCTGGTCGAGGTGGGGACGGCCGACGGCGGCCGGGTCGGACTGCTGGTCCTCGACGCGACGACGGCGCGCGGCGTCTACAAGGGACGGGCCTGGGGCGCCGACCGGCTGGTGCTCTGCGCGGACGGGATCGTCTTCGACGAGTCCGGAAACGGGTCCAGCGTGGGGTCCGGAAACGGGTCCGGGATCCGGGTGCACAGCACGGTCGCCCGGCCCTCGTTCGCCGTACTGCCCGCCCCGGAAGGGGACTTGTCGGCGGAGGGCACGGCGGTGGCCCGCACCGCGGACGGCGTGTTCACGCGCTACACGCTGGAGGGCGCCGCGTCCCCCGGCGCCGCGCCTGTCACCCGGGTACGTCCCGCGGGGCCGCCGCCGGTCCCGGTGACGGGCGTCCAGGGCCGGGCGAGCGTGCCCGAGGACCGGCACTTCGAGGCCGTGGCCGCCGAGTTCCGCGTCGAGGTGCCCGAGGGGCTGCCCGCCGGAACCCTGCTGCGGCTGACCTGGACGGGAGACGTGGGGCGGGCCTACGCGGGCGGGCACCTGGTCGCCGATCAGTTCTACTCGGGCCGGGTCTGGGACATCGGCGCGGACCGGCTCCCGGCCGGTGAGCTGCGGCTGCTGGTGCTGCCGTTGCACCCCGACGCCCCCGTGCACCTGCCGGAACGGGCCGACCGGGAGGCGCGGACGGCCGCGATCACCGGCGCCGAGTGGGTCACCACCCACACCTGGACGGTCCGGACAGGGTGAGCGGCCGACGGGCGGTCCGGACGCAGTGAGCAACCCGCCCGGCGCCCGCGCCTATGCTGTGGTCCCGACCGGGCGGGACCACAGCAGCGCACCCCGCCCCGCCACACCCCCGCACCACAGCCCCGCCGCCCCGCCGCCCCGCCGCACCGAAGCCGAGGAAGCACCGACCATGAGCCCGAGCCCTGACGGCTCCCCCGGCCCGAGGGGGCGCGCCAGGCGCAACTTCGCCGGGGCACGCCCGGTGATGGGCGACGTGGCCCGGCTGGCGGGTGTGTCGAAGCAGACCGTCTCCCGGGTGCTCAACGAGCACCCTTCCGTACGGCCCGAGACCCGGGAGGCGGTCCTCGCGGCGATGAACACGCTCGGGTACCGGCCCAGCCGCAGCGCCCGCTCGCTGGCCAGCGGACGGACCCGGATGCTCGGGGTGATCTCCTTCGACGCCGCCCGCTACGGCCCCGCCTCCATCCTGACCGCGATCAACACCGCGGCCCAGGAGGCCGGTTACCTGGTCAGCTCGATCGCCCTGGACACGGCCGACCCCGCCACGGTGACCGAGGCGGTCGGCCGACTGGCGGCGGAGGGCGCGGACGGGGTGATCGCCATCGCTCCGCAGTCCTGGGTGGGCAGGGCCCTGGCCGAAACCCGGCTGGACCTGCCGCTGGTGGTGCTGGAGACCGCGCCCGACGCCGAGACGCCGTTGGTCGCCGGGGACTCCCGGACGGGCGCCCGGCTCGCCACCGGACATCTGCTGGACCTCGGGCACGCCACCGTGTGGCACATCGCGGGCCCCGAGGGCTTCAGCTCCGCCGACCGGCGCCTCGCGAGCTGGCGGGCGTGTCTCTCGGAGCACGGGGCGCCGGTCCCCGAGCCGCTGATCGGGGACTGGAGCGCGGACTCGGGCTACGAACTGGGTCGCCTCCTCGCCCGGCGCCCGGAGGTGACCGCCGTGTTCGCCTCCAACGACCAGATGGCGCTGGGCCTGCTGCACGCCCTGTACGAGGCCGGGCGGTCGGTCCCGGGCGAGGTCAGCGTGGTCGGCTACGACGACATCCCGGAGGCGGCGCACCTGTTGCCGCCCCTGACGACGGTGCGCACCGACTTCACGGAGATCGGCACCCGTGCGCTCCGGCTGCTCCTGGCCGGAATCGACGGGCACGCGGAGCCGCCGCGCGTCGAGTCGCTGGTGCCCGTGGAACTGGTGGTGCGCCGGAGCACCGGACCTGCGCCTTCGTAGCGACTCGGGGCGTGCGGAGTGAATCCGTGATCCCTGCATGCGCCCCCATCGAGGCGGGGAGAATCCGATACGCGTTTGTCCGGAACCGATCGGAAAGCAGGCCGCTCCGTGTTGTTGCATCTGCCCACGTCCGTGTCCGAGGTACAGCAGCACACCGCAGAGGGGGCACTGCCGATCGGAGGGGCGACCCTCGCCTGGGCGACCTACCAACGCGACGGCTTCCCCGAGCAGGTCATGTCGCTGAGGAACCTGCCGGAGGCGAACGTCCTCGGGCCCCGGACCCTGGGTGCGGCCGTGCTCCTGCACCGAATAGACGACCGGGTGCCGGAGGTGCTGCGCCGGGCGGCCGGCACGATCGGCACCGGTGCCGTGCGGCGCGCGGCCACCGTCGGCGGCAACATCGTGGGAAGCACGCTGCGCTGTCTGCTCCCGGCCGCGCTGGTCCTCGACGCCCGCGCGACGGTCCTGGACGCGGCCGGCGTCTACGAGACCGACCTCTCCGAGCTCCTCGCCAAGCGTCCGGTCCTGCTCAGCATCGGCTGGCGCACACCGCTGGCCAGCGGCTACTTCAAGGAGGAGGCCGAGGCGGGCGGCCCGCCGCCGTTCGTGGTCGCCACCGCCGTACACGCCGGCTCCGACGGCACGAAGCTCCTGCGGGTCGCGGTCCGCGACGGCTACGAGTTCCTCACCGCGAGCGCCGCCCACGACTCCGACGTGGAGGCGGTACTGGCGGCCGTGGAGGCCACCGACATCGGCGCGCTCCCGCTCGACCGGCGGGACGTGGTCCGGACCCAGGTGAGAGAGATCCTCAACCGCTGACCCCTGAGCGCGCGGGCCGCACACACCCCCGCGCGGGACGGGTTTCGCCCGCCCCGGGCCCTGCGCCCGGGGCGGGCTTTCGTATGCCCGGCCGCCCCGGGCGAGCGAGATGCCCCCGGCCGCCCGAGAGACGGTGGCGTGGCCTGGCCGGCGGGCGCGGAGGCTATTCTTCGGCCAGGTCGGTGCGGGAACGGGGAGGGCACATGGACGGAGCGGTCGAGCTGGTGCGGCTGGGGAGCGCCGGGAACGGCGTCGTCCTGCGGATCACCGCGGCGGAGGGGGCCGGGGAGCCCCTCACGGGCGTCCTCGTCGTCGACACCCCCTTCGTCTCGGGCCGTCTCGACGTCCGGGTCCTGGCCGAGGACCTGCGGGAGTGGCAGGAGGCCCTGGACGCCCTGGACTCCGGGCAGGACGAGGACCGGCGGGCGTTCTCGCACGGGGCGTCGCTGCTCGTCGAGCGGGACGCCGCGGCGGAACTGGCCCGGGTCACCGTCGAGGACACCTCGACCCCGCCGACGTCGGTCACGGTGACCGTACCGATGGACGACACCTGGTTCGACGACGCCTACGAGCGCCTGGAACACGCCTGGAAGACCTGGCCGCTCTCCTGAACCCCTAGGGCCCTTCTGATGGATCTCCGCGGCGTCGCGACGCCCGGCACGCACTCTCGACGCACGGCGTGGAGGGACAGGTGGCTCCGCCACATGTCCCTCAGATAGGAAGAGCGTCGGGTAG